>JAYUQN010000658.1:0-3355 GCA_043756725.1 Saprospiraceae bacterium | reverse complement strand
CTTTGTGGTACAAGCGCACATTTAGGAAATTTTAAAAATTTCCTAAATGTTGATAATCAATAAGTTATAACTTCTTGTACCACAAAGTAGATAATTCCATTAATTTATATAAAACTTCGTCTCAAAATACCCACCCTTCGGATTTTCAGTCAATTTAGTCCAACAACTCGAGTCGTTCATCGGCACCCAACGGCGTTCCTCTTTGCGGTAGTGCATATCTTTATCTTTTTGAAAAAACGATTGCAAGCCGTTGGTTTCAATGACTTTCAGAATTTCATTGTCATGGTAATTAAATTCGTCAAAATCGGTTAAAGCCAATTGTGCCATTTCAGAGTAAATCATATTCAAATCTAAGAGCAAATCATTGACTTCTGAGGACATTTTAACGACATCCAAACCGATTTTCTGCGCTTCTTTAAACGTTATCGGATAGCCATGTGAAGGATAGGATGCGTTGAGGTGGTTGCTGATGGATTCCACTTTTGAGGCATCGTGCATGTGATAGGATAAAATTTCAGAAGTCAATTTGATAGACAACGAACTCGCTCTATCCACTGCTCCAAACACCAAAGGATGGATATGGTCGTAGAGTTTGTTATAAGGATTGTCCTTATTTTCCTCTTTTTTATCTTCCCAAAGCCGCAAAACACGGCTCAATTCGACTTGACTGACGCTGACAAGGTCATTGTCTTTGTCCACAGGCGAGAGTTCGTGCGTGATAGACGTGTCCACTGCCGAGAGATAAGCGGGCGAACCCATGATGATTTGATTAGCGCCGAGAACCAACATGGTGGCAGCCGAAGCACAATCTAAAGGCACTAAAGCGACAATTTCATCGTAATAATCCCGTAGCAAATTGATAATCCGCAAAGAAGCTTGCCCATTGCCGCCGTCGCTTTTGATGAACAAATAGAGCGTTTTTTTGCGCTGGCGTTGTTTCATCAATTCATAAAAAACAACGACATCATTGTGGACAATGCGGCTTTTGTCAGACACCCAATAGCTGATAAAATCGCCATCGAAATGAGTTCCTAATTGTTTTATGACCTCCTGTGTTTCTTTGAAAAGTATGGGAGGGCGTTTGTTGGGCGTTTCTGATTTTTTTCTGGACATGTAGTTTTATTATAAAAGGAAAAAATTAAGTCAAAAATACAGATTTCAGCCACGCTAAAAAACGCTCACAAACTTCATTATCTGTATTCAAATATTTTTTAGTAATCGCTTGCCCCATAGGTGAACCCGGGTCTTCTTGCCAAGCCAACCACGTATGAATTTCAGCTTTTGCCAAATGAACATCTTTGAAGCGGCTTGTTTCAGCTATTTCAATTTTAATTTCATTAACAATTGAAATAGCTTTTTCAAGCATTAAATCATCAATAGGCACAAGCATTTTCACAAAATCTTCTAACATCCCATTTAAGCGATTATCGGGCATAAGTCAAACGCCCACTTTAACAGTATCATCCGCTTTTTGAAACGCCAGTACCCCCTCAGTATTTGGATGCTCGGGCATATCAAAATCAAGTTTTAACAACCGATTTTTAATAGCTTGCCACTGCGAAAGCCTATCGCTATCTGCATCTAAAACGATAGCAATGTCACTGTATCCAGCTTTTAAATCCACGGCTAAATCAGTTTCTAAATGGTCTAAAAGTGTTGAAACACCTTCATAATTTCTACCTTGAATGACAGGTAGAAAACCTTTTTTTTCATGTTTTTGAGGAAATTCTATAAGAAAAAGCCCTTTGCTTTTAACTAAAGTGCCAATGACTATTGCATCTTCTTTTCCTTCAACGATTAAAAGTTGTTTTTTCATAGTTAGCGTATTTCAACATCGTTTTGAGTGACGATTTCCATTTCTTTGCTATTAAATTCCTGCACAACAATATTTCCTTTTTTATTTTCTAATCTTAAAACTTTTCCATTATCGCTGAAACCATTATTCAACGT
Organism: Saprospiraceae bacterium; assembly: GCA_043756725.1. GTDB lineage: Bacteria > Bacteroidota > Bacteroidia > Chitinophagales > Saprospiraceae > JAAFJT01. The sequence continues at coordinate 1,405 of JAYUQN010000658.1, read as the reverse complement.
ATTTTCAAAAGCTTTAATGCAATCGCTGCTGTGCGTTGAAACAAAAACTTGAACATTTAATTTTAAAGACAACATGAAAATCATTTCCCATAGTTGATATTGGGCTGTGTAATGCAAGCCATTCTCAAATTCGTCAATCAATAAAGTACCATTTTCAGCGCAAATTAAAGAAATGATAACCGATAAAATTCTGTTCATTCCATCGCCCATATCGTTGAGATTGTAGAGTTGGTTTTCACCCTTCAATTTTATTTCGACTGTACGGCTATAATCACCTTTAAAGCCTATCTTTTCTAAGTTGGGTTCAATGATTTTTAAGGCATTTATAACATCAAATTCTTTATCTGTTAAGTAAATATTTTTATCCCAATATCTACCAAGTTCTTGATAAGTTGAGTTATTTGAAGAAACGAATATGGATTGTGTTTCAAAATATAGATTTGACGAAATATTTAAGCCATAATATGATACCAAAGGGTAAAAACTTATGTGTTCTCCATGTTTAATTGTTAACCCATACTCGCTTATATTACGTATTTTGTCTAATTCATTATAATTAGATAATTGATTTTTCGTTACTTTCAAATCATACGAACTATCTGTTTCTAAAAAAATAGTCAGTTTTTCTTTATCAATTGAGCTTAATAATATACCTTCTTTTTCAAATACAACCTCTTTTTTCTTATAAAAAAATGATGTTAAAATGTCAAAAGCAATATCTAATTTTTCATCTTTTAGCACACTTTTTATTTCTATTCCTCTTCTTTCCAATATCTTATTTATTATACGATAAGTAAATTTACTTGTATATATATTAACCGCCTCCAAAAAAGAAGTCTTCCCAACATTATTAAGCCCCACAAGCAAATTTACTTGAGCCAGTTCTTTAACTGAAACAGATTTTAAATTCCTATAATTTTGAATATGAAATGACTTTAACATGATATTTTATTTTGAAAACTAACATAAAAGGTCGTTTTATTCACAAATTTATTCAAAAAATTAATAATACTCAATTTAAACTTATCAATTTCTCTAATGCTTTTAATGCTCTATTTGACATCAACGCTTCCTCCGCCTCTACAATACAATCCACTAAAGAAACCTCAGGCTTAATACAATGTATCGCAACACCCGCATTAACAGCCACCGCATCGTTTTGAGCGCTCGTTCCCTCCCCCCTCAGTATAGACATGAAAATAACACCTGCTTCTTCCACCGTATCACCGCCAAACAGCGACTCTTGCGTAAGTAGTTGTTTCCCAATGCTTTGGGGTGAAACTGTTACCTCTTTTGAGTTCATTTTTAGCTTAAAATCACCTGTCAAACTTACCTCATCATAGCCATCTAAAGCATGAACGATGGCAAATTGTTTATTTGGAATTTGTTGAAAAATGTATTGATA
>JAYUQN010000657.1:0-9330 GCA_043756725.1 Saprospiraceae bacterium | reverse complement strand
CTAATTCCTAATTCCTAATTCCTAATTCCTAATTCCTAATTCCTAATTCCTAATTCCTAATTCCTAATTCCTAATTCCTAAATCCTAATTCCTAATTCTCGCAGGATGAAAGAAACGCAATTTATTCAACAAAATAAAGAAAAATGGACAGAGTTTGAGCATCTCCTCAATGATACGGAACGTGACCCCGATAAATTGCACGATGTTTTTACTCAAATAACGGATGACCTTTCGCATGCGCGAACTTTTTACCCAACCCGTTCCGTTCGGGCGTATCTCAATGGCGTTGCGCAATTGATTTTCACCGACATCTACAAGCAAAAAAAGTCCCCGCTCAGTAAATTGCGCTATTTTTTCACTGATGAAATGCCGCAAGTGATTTATGAATCGCGTTGGTCTTTCTTTTGGGCTTTGGCTTTTTTTGTTTTGTCCTTCGCCATTGGCTATTTTTCAGGTATGCGAGACCCAGATTTTATCAAAACCATATTGGGCGATTCTTATGTGGACATGACGGTTGAAAACATCAAATCGGGCGACCCTATGGCGGTGTATAAAAAATCGGGGCGTTTCGATATGACTTTTGGCATCATGGAAAACAATATGCGTGTGACACTGATGTATTTCATTTTTGGCATTTTTGCGGGTATTGGCTCGGTGGCGATGATGATGTACAATGGCATCATGTTGGGCGCATTTCTCCAATTTTTCAGCCAAAACAACCTCCTTCAAGAAGCCAATTTGACAGTTTGGATGCACGGTACACTTGAAATTTCAGCCATCGTTATCGGTACGGCTGCGGGTATAACGATGGGAAAGGGGCTATTGTTTCCCGGCACCTATTCGCGATTGCAATCGTTTCAAATGGCAGCTCGGAAAGCGATAAAAATTATCGTTGGCGTGATGGTTTTGCTGTTTTTTGCTGCTATTATTGAAGGAAATTTGACCCGACATACAGAGTTGGGCGATACGTTTAGGGGTGTTTTTATCGCTTTAAATGTGGCTTTTTTATTGTTTTACTACGTTTGGTATCCCTTTTACAAAAATAAAAAAGGTTTTAAAACGCCTCTTAAAGAAGCGCGCCTGCCACCTGATAATTTTTACAAAATAGATTTTTATAAAATTAAAAATTCAGGTGAAATCTTTGGCGATACTTTTACTTTTTTCAACAGCCATCTCAAAACCTATATGTGGACAGCGGCATCCTGTGCGACGGTTTTTTGCGCAGCCGCTTTTGGTTTTTCGCAAACACCTGCCGATGAAATTTTGAAATTGGAAGCCAATATTTTCACCCAGTCCCGAGTCATTATCCAGTTTTTTCAGAATGATAACATACCTATTTTGCCCTATATCAATGGTTTAGTATTTTCAATTTTGGCTTTTACTGTTTATCGTCTTTTGATGAAATCGGAGGGTAAAATCCCCAAAACGAGGCAACAAGAAGTCTTTTCTTTCTTGAAAATCTTGGCTGTTTCCACTTTTACAATGGCATTAATCGCGTCAAATGGTGCTTGGTTTTTTTTATTCATCTTTGTTTTTATGCCCTTTTTCGCCTTGTGGTTGTTTTTAATGTATCGTGATGGCTTCGGCATTATGCGGGGTGTACAACATACATGGTGGCTCATGGGCAGCGGCGTGACCTTGAGTTATGCGACGCATTACATCATGCAAGTCTTAGGATTTTTGTTTTTCGCAGCTCTTAGCTCTGGCTTTTTATACCTTTATTTGATGTTTATTGGCTGGAATTTGAGCTTCGTTTCACAAGCCCGCTTCGATTCTTTGGTGGTGATATTGATGGCTTTTGTCTCAGCTTTCACGCTTTTCGTCAATTTCATGCTGTTTTTCACAGCTTTTGGCTTTTTGTACTATTCGCTGCTTGAAATCAATGAGGCGAGTAGTCTTTTGGATAAGATAAAAATGATTGGGGATTCAAAAAAGATACGCGGGTTGGCGCGGGAGTGAGTTTTAATAATTTTTGTATCTTGCCCTAAAATTTAATTCTGAACATGGAAATGATAGTAAACGGGGTTTCAAATAAGAAAAAAGTGCCTTCAGCAATATCCACATTGGACAGGCCTAAAAAACTGATTGCTTTTGGGTGGTATGGTGGCAAATATTCTCACTTGGATTGGTTATTGCCTTTTCTGCCAGAATGTACCCATTATTGTGAGCCTTTTGCAGGCTCGGGCGCTGTTTTACTTAATAGAGAACCCTCTCCAGTTGAAACCTATAATGATTTAGATGGAGAAGTCGTTAATTTTTTTAGGGTACTCAGAGAACAAAAGGAACGCCTTATTGAAGCTATTTCACTAACACCTTTTTCGAGAGAAGAATTTGCGTTGGCTTGTGACATAAACCCTACTTTAACAGATTTTGAGCGTGCCCGTTTGTTTTTTGTTCGGGCACGACAAGTAAGAACAGGTTTAGCGCAAAAAGCAACATTAGGGCGTTGGGCGAATTGCAAAAACACAAGCCGTTCGGGTATGAGCGGGGTCGTTAGCCGTTGGCTTGGTGGTATAGAAAATTTAGAATACATAGCTGAAAGGCTAATTCGTGTACAGATAGAAAATCGTCCTGCCTTAGATGTCATTGATTTGTATGATAGCGAAGAAACACTGTTTTATTGTGACCCACCTTATTTGCATGAAACCCGAGGTGATATTAATTCTTACGGTTATGAAATGAATGACCACCACCATGAAGAATTAGCAAAAAAGCTCAATAAAGTACATGGATTGGTGGCAATTTCAAATTATGATTGTGATTTAATGAATGATTTGTATCCTTCCGCAAAATGGTATAAGCATAGCAGCGAGTTAAAAACCATTCATTCAACAAAAGATAAGCGACAAGAGGTGCTTTGGTTGAATTATGATATTAATAAAATACGCCATCAACAACGTAAAAATAAGACGCTTTTTGAATGAAACCTTTCGAAATATTAGATACCTGTTTGGTAGAAGCCCTTCAAAATTTGCCAAATTCTTTCATTTCTGAACATTCGATTCAGGAAAAAGTGCAAGACGTATGTCGCTGCAACACAAACAAAGCACCGATAAGATTTTTAATCTCTTGTTTATTGGCAAAAATTGACCGACCAGCAATTGATATTCGAAAACCCTATACTGAAATTAAAGGCAATGACACTTATTCGGGACGTGCCTACGATGAAACTTTTGTTGAAACTTTTGTGGCAAAACATAAGTTACCCTGTAACTCAACGACTGCCTTTTTGACTCCAGCTTTCAGAAATATTGACAGAATATTGACAACCGACCTTGTATTGGTGGGTAAGCCAAGGGAAGTTTATAATTTTACATTGACATTACTTGACCTTGTACATCGAAATCAATTGGAAGCAGAGACATTGTTAAAAGAAATGTTGCGCTTTTTATTGATTATCAAAGCTGAAAATGAAGGTAGAATGAAGCAGTTGATTGCGGATTTAAAACAATCAGACGATATTCTACCTTTATCATCTGAGCAAATTGTCACCTTGCTTCATCAACATTTGAATTGTAAAAATTCAAGTCGACTACCTGTTTTGATGGTTGCAGCTGCCTATTCAGCAGTAAAAGATTTGATAGGTGAAATTCTTCAACCGTTGTATGCACATAATGCAGCCGATAAACAAACTGGGTCAATTGGTGATGTCGAGATTACTTTAACAAATGAGGATAAAGTCGTGGCCTGTTATGAAATGAAAGACAAAAGCGTAACCATTAATGATATAAATAATGCCTTGAAAAAAATAGCAACTCTTAATCAAAAGATTGACAATTATGTTTTTATAACAACCGATGTAATTGAACTGGAAGTTGTAGAATACGCTAAATCAATTTATGAAGATTCGGGTGTTGAAATAGTAGTTTTAGATTGCATGGGATTTATGAAACACTTTTTACACTTCTTTCATAGACATAGAATTTCCTTTCTCAATATATATCAAGAACTTGTCGTTCAGGAACCCAATAGTTCTGTGGGGCAAACACTCAAAGAAGCATTTTTAATTTTAAGAAAACAAGCTGAAAGTAATTGAAAATCAATATTTTATGCGTAATAAATATATCCTAATTGTTCTCGTTTTCACCCTTTTTACTGAGGGGGTACACTGCCAAAATCCAGACATACCTTATATACCAATTGACTCTTCTTTCAACGAGCTAAACCTCGATTCGCTTGAAAATATGGAAGAGGACTTTGTGCCACAGGCGAAAAAAAGCCAATTTGAAGAAGCTTTACAGAAATACCATCAAGAAGAGGTAAGAGCGAAAGATTTTGATACCAACGCTTGGAAAAAAGCCAAAGAAGGCTTGGATTATACAATTGAAAATGAAAAAGAAAAGCCAAAAAATGTTGCAGAAGCACCTGACGCCCGTGTTGGACTTGCGCTAATCTGGTTTTTTAAGTGGTTTTTCATCATCGGAGCGTTTGGCTTGTTGGCGTATTTAATCGCCCATTTTATCAGCGAAGGCAATGTGTTTGGGCGCAAAAGTCGCCGTATTGATGCCCCCTCAGTTGAAATTGATTTGCAACGCATCGAGGAAAATTTACAAGAGTCTGAATTTGACCCACTCATTCGCCAAGCCATTGCGACAAAACAATATGCTTTAGCCATTCGTTTATACTATTTAGCAAGCATTAAAGAGCTGAGTTTGAAGGGTAAAATTCAATGGAAAAAAGACAAAACCAATCGTGAATACGTGCGTGAAATGCGCACCCACCGCTTGTTTGAACCTTTCAGAAATACGACTACTATTTTTGAAAAAGTTTGGTATGGTGATGCCGTTTTAGATGAAGCTAATTTTACAATGATACAACCCGCTTTTCAAGACTTATTGAATCAAAGCCGAGCCACGAATTGACGAATTTTACGAATTTTACAAATTTAGATATAACAAAATTCGCCCAATTCGTAGAATCTGTAAATTCTTGGGTCAAATTAGTGTAAAAATACCCTATCCAATTATTTTTTAAAACAACAAAACCAGTACCTTTGTGGGGAACTAAATCACCCAATTATTAAATCGTTATTCATGAGGAATTACACAGCATTTACCCTCGTCTTAGCGTTTTTTGCTTGTAATAAAAGCGACAAATCGCAAGTCTTTCAACCAAAACAAATCACAGAACCTATTAAAATTGAATTGCCCAATACACCTGAAAAGGTTGTTCGTACTTGGGAAGACAAAATCAACAAAAATGACTACACTTTCGCCCGCCTTCTCAGTGAAGGCAGTACCTTAGATTTTGTCAACTCCTTAGCCGAATCCGATGTCATTGAGCATCCTGATGATGCGCAATCTGAAATCGTGAGCATCAAATGTGTTGAAAAAGGCAATACCGCCCAATGTGATTGTATTTTAAAATATGATTCGGGTAGAACGGCTTTTAAATATGAGCTTGTGCGCAACAACGGGCAGTGGTTGCTTTTTGATGTCATTCCCAGCGATGAACAAATGCCTTTGGAACAAGGGAAAAAGAAATCTACGAATGCATTGTAAGTTAGTTGCGCAAAATCTACTAAATTTTAAAAAAAAATAGTAGATTTGACATCAAAAAGCCTCAATACGCATGAAAATTGGTCTCTTTTTCGGTTCTTTCAACCCTGTCCATATCGGGCATCTGATAATTGCCAACTATATGGTGACGCAAACCGATTTGCAACAAGTGTGGCTTGTGGTTAGTCCGCAAAATCCCTTAAAGCCTAAAAACTCACTTGCCCGAGATAGAGACCGCCTCAACATGGTGCAATTAGCAATAGGTGATAACCCCTTGTTGCGCGCCAGTAATATTGAATTTAAGTTGCCAAAACCCTCTTTCACGATTGATACCTTGACTTATTTGGCTGAAAAATATCCCCAACACGAGTTTACACTCATTATGGGTGGTGACAATATTGGTTCGATTCATAAATGGAAAAATTATGAACTTTTACTGAGGGGGTACGATATTTACGTTTATAAACGCCCGCAATATGATATGGGTGAATGGGCAACTCAGCCCCGCGTCAAAGTTTTTGATGCGCCCTTGATGGAGATTTCAGCTACCTATATCCGCAATTGTTTAGTTTCTGGAAAGTCTGTGCAATACCTTGTACCCGATAGCGTGAAAGAGTATTTGGCAGAATCGAGGCTTTATCGGCAATAAAAAATACCCTACTCGTTTTGGTTTAATTTTTGAATTAAACTATTTAGTTCTACTTTGGCACTTTAAAAAAACCGAGCGACCCCCTACCCCTGAAGGGGAGTACATTGCGAAGAAAATTTTAATTTGGGTCTTTTTTCCGTATTATTATTATCAAAAAGCTCAAAACTGTAATTTACTTCGCAATGTACTCCCCTTCAGGGATAGGGGGTCGCTCGGTTTTTTTTAAAGTGCCAAAGTAGAATTAGGAAAGTCTCTTCTTTCATTATTACAACAAATTTTTCATCAAAATACTGAGGGGTATGTTTAAACTACATTTGGTCGCTATTTTCAGCATTTTTCATGTCATGTCATTTGCTCAAAAGCCTTTTACGGGTGATGTGACAGAACGAGACTACATTAATCGCTTCGGTTATATGCAGATTATAAAGACTGAATCAAGTGAAACGACACAGGGTAAGGTCGTGAAAACCATTTTCACGTTCGGTGAAAACAGTCTTTTAGCCACTAAAACAGTGCAAGACAAAGAGGTTTTGACAAGCCAATATTCGTATGACGATAAGGACAATATCGTTGAAATCGCAACTAAAAATGCGAATGGGAAGTTGTACAGTTTTGAAAAATATGGTTATGACAAGCTCAACCGTTTGAAAGAATCAGAGACACGTCAAATGGGTGATAACAGTAAAAAAACAGAAAAAATACTTTGGTTAGAAGATGATACGCGCCATTTGACTCGTTGGAACAACGATAAAGAGGTGAAAATTCTTACTAATTTTGATAAATACAACCGCCCTTTATCTGAATTGGTGGATGATGGCAGCGGTACAGAATGGCTATATTTGGGTATTTTACCTGTCATGAAAAAATATAAAATGGGTGAATCCCTTTTGAATATTGAACGCTACGATTTTGATACTGAAAACTGTATTGCGACCATCGAAAATACTCAAATCCGTAAAATTTTCCATTATGACAATGCTGGACTTTTATTGAAAGCTGAAACTTTTGATACCAATGGTGTGATGATTGGATGGGAAAAGTATGAGTATGCTTTTGACGCAAAGTAATTTTTGGCAGTAGTAGATATTATTCGGAAAAATTTTTGTTGCTGTAATTTTTTGTGTGCAATAGGGCATTTTTTTTAATAACCTTGTTAAAATGAACCACGTAGAGACGTTGCACTGCAACGTCTCTACATTTGCACACGAAAAATTACAGCAACAAATTTTTTATAGCCCGCAGATTTAGGACACATAGGACATATAGAAGTTTGATTTTCAATGAATTGTATAAACTAAGTGTCCTATGTGCCTATATGTTTCAAAAAAAAATGTGTTAACTACTTTTATGTGTTTATTAAACTTCCCGAAATTTTTAAAATTTCCTAAACCTTGAATACGCTAAAAAAAGTAGCATATACAAAACTTTCCTAAACGACTGCTCAAACCTCCACTACATTCTTCTTAGTCACATTTTCATAAAAACGCGCCGCTTCCGTATCCATACGGTCTTTGGTTTCCAAATCTAAGCGCAGCAAACCGAAGCGATAGGTGGGTCCCAAATCCCATTCAAAATTATCAAACGTACTCCAAAAGATATAGCCTTGCACATAAATACCTTGACGAATAGCGTCATGTATGACTTTCAGATAGTCTTTTATGGCTTGTATGCGTTCTGCATCATTTTCAGTACAAATCCCATTTTCAGTGATGATGATTTTTTTACCGTATTTTTTATGAAAATATTGTAAAATATCAGCAAAACCTTCGGGTTTATACGCCCACATTTTGTCGTGTGGCACATTCAGTTTAGCCAATTTGCCTGGGCGATGCACTTCTGAAATAGGGAAGGGGTCAAAAAGTATTTCAGCATAATAGCTCAATCCCCAAAAATCGCCCGTTTCAAAAAGCGATGCAGCCCTTTTATTAAACCACCAATTTGAGAAAAAAGCAGCGGGTACACCCAATATATTGTGTGCTTTAAAACTGCAAGTATTGAGTGAAATGCCAACAGGAATATTTTTATCATACACTTTGAGCATTGTGTAAGCCGTATTGTGGGCAATGCTCATATTTTGTAAAACGGTATTGGCTTTGAAATAACTTCTTTGATGGGGTGGAAAATTGCCAAGCATGTAGGCACTTAGCGCATAAACGTTCGGTTCATTAAAAGTATTCCAAAAACTTACGTGGCGACCGAAACTGTTGATACATTTTTTTACAAAATCTGAAAAAAATGAAATATTTTCCTCATTCAACCAACCGCCTTTTGCTTCAAACCATTTAGGATGGGTGAAATGATGTAAAACAAACATGATTTTCACGCCTTTTACCGTCAATTTTTTGAAAAATTGGTCATATTCTTCTACAACATCATGGTGAAACTTGCCGTAAGGCTCTGTTTGCAACCGTGCCCAATCCACACCACACCGATAGACAGAACCAAAGCGGGCGATGTGTTCAACATCTTCATCGCGACGTTTTTCATGGTCGGACGTGCGGTCAAAAGTATAGCCATCACGTGACTGTAAACCTTTCCAATTGTGGTCAGAAGCCGTTTCAATTTGGGCGGCGGCGGTAGAAGTACCCCAGAAAAAATCTTTCGGAAATTGTAGTTGCATTATTTCGGTACATTCAAGACTTTAATCGGTATTCATTTTCTAACAGTGTGTAATTCCTCTTTTCAATTAACCTCATTGTAATGGGCACGAATTTACGCTATATTTTTTAACTTATAATGGTTAGTTTTAAAATTTTATTTTATAATAATCTGGAAACTGTTAATATTAAAAATAGGAGCTAATGCCAAATTGAAAACCACCCGTCAAAGCAGGGGGGTTACCGAGAATATCCGTTTGGGTGTGGTAGCGATAATTCAATCGTAAAACTGTTTGAGCAGAGGGGCGAAAACTGATAGCAGGCACGATAGCCCAAATTGTATCACCTATTGTATCCCCTGTTTCCTTAAAGTTTCCACTATTCCAATCCACATATTCTAAGCGGCAAGCCACATTCAAAACAGCTTTATCAAAGCCCAACATTTTACGTTTCAAAACGGGCTGTACGATGTCTAAAAAACCACCCCTTTGTTTGTTGCCAAATTGTTGTGTAAACGTTTCAGGCACATCCACCGACACCCACGCCCATTCACCCGTGATAGCCGTATTGAGTTTGGGCAAAGTTG
>JAYUQN010000656.1:0-9335 GCA_043756725.1 Saprospiraceae bacterium | reverse complement strand
TCAAAAGAAGCCAAAACGGAGCTGCAAACCTTTATTTCAGACATAAAAGAGCAATTTCAGACCGTTTTTCACAGTAAAATCAAGGAAAATAAGGAACTTGCCAAATTTAAAGGGCAACTCTACAACCTACAAAATCAAGGCAACCTATTCGGCGGCAAGGTAGATAAAATAGAAGAAGACCGCCTTGAAAAACTCGTCACCCAGTACGAACAAAAAGTAAAAGATATCAAAGACAATGTCATTTATCGGGATGCTTTTGAATGGCGTTTTGAGTTCCCAGAAGTGTTGGATACTGAGGGGGGGTATGTGGGGTTTGATGTGGTGATTGGGAATCCGCCGTATTTTTCACTCACAAAAGATGATACCCTTTTTAAAGTTAAAACAGAGTATGAAACTTATAATTCAACAGGTGATATTTATGCTTTATTTTATGAGAAAGGGGAAAAACTACTTAAACCCAACGGAATTCTAACATTTATTACTTCAAATAAATGGTTAAGAGCAAGTTATGGTAGTGCTTTAAGAAATTTTATTTTAGACAAAACAAATCCACAGTTATTAATTGATTTTAGCTGGTATCAAGTTTTTGAAAATGCGTCAGTAGATACCAATATCCTAAGTTTTGAAAAGAATTTTAGTAGCCATACTTTTAAAGGTATTGATATAAAAGAAGATTTTAGTATTGATAATCAAAAGGATAAATTAGAATATATACTTAAATATTGTACTGAAAACCAGCTATCAATCAGTTTTAATAAAGATGACTATTGGAATATCAAGTCAAGTGAGCAAAATTCTATCAAAGAAAAAATCTTTGAGAAAGGCAGAATGTTAGAATCTTGGAATTTTCATATTTATAGGGGTATTTTGACAGGTTTCAATGAGGCTTTCATTATTGATAATCATACTAAGCAAGAACTTACACAGAAAAATATTAAAAATGCTGAAATAATACAACCATTACTCAGAGGTCGTGACGTTGAACGTTATGGTTTTGAAAACCCTAATTTGTGGCTTATTAATACTTATAATGGCTTTATGGCAACCATTGATTACCCTAACAAACAGATTTTTGAAGAAAATGGTATAACATATTTAGAAACTTTTGAAATTTCAAAAACCATTGTAAAGCGTATTGAATGGGTAAGTAAAACAAAAGCTCGAATTAATAGAGTTGATGTTGAAAAAGATTATCCTTCGATATTTGATTTTTTAAAAAAATTTGAACAGCAATTAGTAAAAAGAGAGGATTCTGGTAATCATTGGACTAATTTGCGAAATTGTGCTTATAATGAGGAGTTTAATAATGAAAAACTCATCTGGGCTGAAACTATGCGTGTACATAAGACCGATATAAGAGGTTTTCCTCGTTTTGGCTATGATAACTCAAGTTTTTATACAGATAAAACTGTGTTTATTGGAATCGGAAAAAATATAAAATATTTATTAGGTTTTTTAAATTCCAAAATTGGTCGTTGGTTAATTCAAGAATATGTTACAAAACTTGATACAGGTGGTTATATGATGCAAAAAATATTTTTAGATAAAGTACCTATTGCAGATATATCTGAAACCGAGCAAAAACCAATAATAGCCTTTGTAGAACAGATATTAGCGATAAAAAAAGCGACCCCCTCAGTAAGTACGGCAGAACTGGAAGGGGAGATAGATAAGCTGGTGTATGGGCTGTATGGTTTGAGCGAGGCGGAGATAGGGATAATAGAAAGTGCGGTGAAATAAAACTTTAACAATATAAATATATGTTTATTGTATGACAAATTATCAGAATTATCAACAAATGTTTTATCTTGCTGCCAAATTTTGTTTAAGGATACACTAATTAAAATACAAAATAAATATTTTCTAACATCTTAAAACAACGCGTAAAATATGGTAGATTTAAGAACAACAACAATTGACAGAATTATTATACATAAGATTAAAAAAGGGGATACGGGATTTTCATCTATTAGCGCAGAAGTTAGTAACAATATAATACCAATTAATGCAGATATAGTTGATACTTTCAAAAAGAGAATTTCTAAAGCCTGCGGAAATCCTTCAAAATCTTTCAATGTTGAAATCGGTGATGATAGAAAATTTTTAGCCACAGCCATAAATATTAAAAATTCGGTAGATGGTGAATTTATAAACCATACTCAAGGTTCAGCCCGAAACTTAGCTGAAGCCCAAGAAGGTAAAAATACTAATGAAGGGTATTTAATAATTTTAGATGGCACAAATTCGGATAGTACGCATATCTGTATTGCCATTAAAGCAAGTTTTGATGATGCTTTAGAACCGACAGAGACTGATGGTATGGTTATTATTAAGCGTTTGAATAATATTTTGTTTACTTCAAATCAGAAATTATTTAAAATTGGGATAATTCAAGAGAAATTTAACCTTGAAATAGGGATTACTTATGAAGCAATATTATTTGATGACCAAATAAATACAGGCGAAAAACCAGCACAATTTTTCTATTCTGATTATTTAGGGTTCAAAGTAGATTCAAACCCTAAATATAAATGTAAACAGTTGTTTAATGATGTAAACAGTTTCATTGATATTAATATTGTTGATAAAGGTCAAAGATATGAAGCTTCAAACGCATTAAGAACCTATTTAAAAAACGAAGAAGAAAATGTGTCCACACTTGATTTTAGAGATAGGCACATACCAAGAGAGTTGAGAGATGTGTTTAACGACCAAATAGTAAAAAAATACCCAAACGCATTTCCTAAAGATACAGAATTAGTAAAATCGAACTTACGAATAAGGACGCTCCGATTTGGCACTGATAAGGTAAAATTAACAGCTCCAATGGATTCATTTCAAGAGCACGTTCAAGTAGTATTGACTGAAAACCAACTTGAAAGCCTTGAAATCACAGATTTATATACAATTCTCAAAATAAAAGGTAAACCTCTCTAAATGTTTAATGAATATTTACAAAAAATAGCTAAAGTAGGTCAAGATTATGAAGAAATGAAAGATGTGCTAAAAGCATGGGGGGATTTTATTGATAACAAGATACTCGAATATATTCAAAATGATAATAGGTTTGATATGAGTCGTATTGTGATAAATCCTGTAAATAGAATAAAAGTAACAGATTCTGTCATAAATAACCTATTTCATAGAAAAAATTTAGAACCCCGTTCAATCCCACTTACAGCTATCCAAGATAAAGTAGGTACAAGAATTGTTCTATTAACAGAAGATGATGTTTGCTACATTGCTGACTTATTACTGTCTAAAGAAGAGTTTTGGTCTGTTAGAATAGGTAGACGGTTAGAAAAAAAATTAGAAAGTGGTTTTGATTATCGTGCAATTCACCTATATTTGACCCCACGAGCATCAACACTTCCATTTTTTAATAATTTTAATAAGAAACAGTTAGAAAACTACATTTGCGAAGTACAAATAAGAACAAATTTGCAACATACTTTAGCTTTGGTTCAACACGAATGGACATACAAAAATGCCTTTTCTCTAGAAGGCGACTTAGAAGTAGCCTTACGTGATGCCTACGATAAAATTAAAGTTGCAGATGATACTATTTGCCAAATTTATCAATCTATGCACAAAATTGATACATACGAGCGTGATTTTTTCACTGACGTAGCTAACATCTACGCACAGTTTAATCGTTCATTGGTTGATATATCCGAAAAAGATGTCATTAAAAAGGTAATTCAAGAAAGTGACCACCAACTTAATGCTCTTTTCTTCAAAGAATTTTCAGTTAAGAATATACAAATCAAAGATATAAAAAAAGTATGTTCAGAAAACGAGACAGACATTTTTTTTCTCATCAATAACTCTCAATTAACTTTGGCAAAAGAACCAATAGTGATTTTGCTCGCTTATATGGTTTTCAAGAAAAAATATACTTTAACGTCAAAATGGTTTTTATCAACTGAACTTTTGGAAGCGTTATTTTATAGTCTTGGACAAAATTATGAACACTAACACCCCTCATAATAAAAAAAACGCTTTGAACCATCAATTTCAAAGCGTTTTTTTTATTCTGAAAGGTTAAATAACCTCATAATTTAATATGTGAACACAAAAAAGCGACCCCCTCAGTATCCACGGCAGAATTGGAAGGGGAGATAGATAAGCTGGTGTATGGGCTGTATGGTTTGAGTGAGGCGGAGATAGGGATAATAGAAAGTGCGGTGAAATAGTTTTCCACAAGTTGTTAGTATGTTTTTGAAACGAAAAGTTTTAGCATGTTTATATTTGCGTGACAAAAGGTGTGATTCTAATACAAGAAAATTGTAATAGAAACAACTTTTTCAAATGAGAAAAATAAAAATTTAATTAAAAGTAAACTAATTGATAGGAAATATCGTTATTTTACATGAAATTTGACTTATAATGAAATTTAGTTTTGAAATAGTCAAAATTGATAAATTTTCGGGACATCGCACTACTTTTTATACAGCCTATTTACCAGAGGAAGGAACAACACTTTTCGATAAATTCTTTGGAGAAAACAAGGTAACTCATCGTGAGGAAATGAAGGAAATAGTTGCTCAAATCAACACGATGTCAACGCGGACAGGTGCACGCGATATTTTGTTTGAAAAATATGAAGGTATCGGGATAGGTGACTTAGTTTTTGATTTTGAGGTAGATGATATAGATTAATACCCTAATAATATAGCTTCCGTTCTATACCAAAATTATCTTTTAAATACATAAAATATAATGAAATCTTCGACAGAAAAATCCGTACAAGAAGCCAGAAACTATACAAGTGCTGCGATTGATGAATTTTTAGCACTTGAAAACCCTGCTATAACAGCCCGCACAGCAAATCGGATGATACTTGCAGTACGTATTGCCGATGCGATGTTAGAAAAAGGCATTAATAAAAAAGCCCTTGCTGCAAAATTAGGTCAGCATCCCTCCGCAGTAACAAAGTGGTTGAGTGGTCAGCACAATTTTACAACAGATACCTTAACGGATATAGGGAGAGCTTTAGATATTAGTTTTTTCACACAGGAAAGTTCGCAAAAGCCTACTGTATTTGAATATAAAGGGCATTGGTCATCGCCAATGAAGCCTATTTTAAACGATATTTTTCCACTAAAGCCTGTTTCAAATGCGTTAGTTTTACTTCAAAATAAATCAATGGCATATAGTTAAGAATTATGAAAATCAAAAAAAGAGAGGTTATTTTAGAAAATGTAAAAATCCTTAGTCGGCAGTTGTTGTTAGAAAACCAGATACAGGAGACGGGACTATTTCGCCACAATGTAGAGTTTGGCGGCTTGGTGGATATAGAGAAAAAACTCGTGATTTCTACCATAGATGTAACAGTTCAGCAAGAAGACAATGAAAATTTATTGGGCAGTTTGAAAGTCCATTTTTATTATAAAATTTCAGATTTTGATAGCCTATTTTCCAATAAAAACTCTATTGAAGGCAATATAGAATCTATAGAAATGCTGAATATCTTGGCACAAGAGTCTATTGCTACCACACGGGGCATAATGCTTGAACAGTTTAGAGGAACTTTTTTACACAATGCTTATTTGCCGATTGTGATGAATTTAAATTTTACAGATCCTATAATAGAAGAGGTAAAAAAAGGAAAGCGTAAATCTTGATTTTTCCTCATTATTGAGAGCAAAAACGCCTTGAAAAGTTCAATTTTCAAGGCGTTTTGTAATGAATTAAAAAAGGCGACCCCCTCAGTATCCACGGCACAATTGGAAGAGGAGATAGATAAACTGGTGTATGGGCTATATGGTTTGACAGAAGCAGAGATAAATATTATTAAAACATCCATAAAATAAAAAACATGAAAGGCGAAAAGAAAGATGAAGACCCATTAGAACTAACAATGGGCATCCTAAAGACGGATTATAAGCTATTGGTTGAACTCATGCAAGAGCAAAAAGCCATGATAGCAAGCTTGCCTAAAGGTAAGGAACGGAATTTTTTGCAACGAGAGTATGACGATTATGTGATTTTAGTAGATAATCACATAGGGTTCAAACGGGGTTTAATGGAGCGTATGGGTATCCAAGAAGACCCCAACACCTATATGTACTCAGAAGCTCAATTGGCAGAAATATACGATAAGTTGAAAAACCTGCATTTTGGAGAGGATGAAGATGCCATACCAAATGCTCATTAACAAGACAAACAACAAATACGGGCTATGGAAACGAAATACTACATTTTGATGGCTTTCAAGCATGAGCAATGGGTAACAAGCTGGCATTTCAGAGCACCCAACAGTGGAAAACTTGCCAAAAAAATGCTCCTTCATTTGATTGAAACGGATGCTCATTTTCGGGAACTGTTTAAAGCGACCCCTTATAGTTTGGATAAAACGGGTACAACGCCTTATATCAACATCTTTTTTGAGTTGTTGAATAAAAATGAGGGACTAAAAACGGAGGAACACCACAGATACAAGCTCTATGAAATGGAGACAAGCCACAATGGTTCGGCTATTGTGGAAATCAAAACATGGAAAAAAACCGATGTAGAGTTACAAAGAGAAAACGACAGACGCATCGAACGATTGAGAGAAGAAGGAGATGGCGTTATCATTATACCTTTGTGGAAACAGCAAAAAAGTGTTTCACAATATTATGCTTCCACACAAGAGTTTGACTTAGAATGGGTGCAAACATGGCCCCGGTTGCGACAGATTGAAAATAAGCATTTAGAAGAAAAACTTGTTACAAAGCTACAAAAAGCGGATACTGTGTGTGTGTATTTTTCAGGCATTAATCCTATTTATGTCCATCGCCGTTCAACAATTAACCCTAACTACGAATGGCTGATTAGGGTGAATGAGTTTAATCTGTGGTCTTATGAAAAAAAAGTCTGGATTCTGCGAGAACATCAAACCCGTTTAGAACAAATTCAGCAATTGAAATCTGAAATAACCCAACAAAATGCGCTTAATTCAGAAGAAGCAAAAGCAAAAAAGAAGGTTTTAGATGAAGAATATGAAGCGGCAAAGGCGCTCATAATACAAACAGGCAGAGAAAAACTGGAAAAACAAAAAGAAGACTGGATAAAATTTAAAGACGATTGCATGCACAACGCTAACGTCTGGTTGTATGGGCACACGCCAGAATCACTTCGCAATAGCGAACAATGGCAGTTGGCAGAACAAGAAGAAACGGAATTATTAGATTGGGATAAACGCTTAAAAGAAAATGAATGATGTTAAAAAAAAACCACCCCTCAGTATCCACAGCAGAGTTGGAAAGGGAGATAGATAAAGGGGTGTAAGGGCTGTATGGCTGCTTAACGGCAAGGAATTTCAAAGCCGCCCCACAACGGGTTTCATCGGCTTCTCAAACGTCTGAACGCCTTGCACTTTCACTTTGCGCTTATACACTTTATCAACACTTGTGGCATATAAAATATCGAAATTTGCCCCACCAAAGCAGAGATTTGACACTTGACCTTTTGAGGGTACAGGTATTATCGCATTCACACGCCCAAATAGGTCAAGCACTTGAATACCCATGAGTGAAGTAACATAAACACGCCCTTCTTTGTCGCATTTCAAACCATCTGACCAAGCATTTTCATCCGTATCGCGCACATGCAGCCAGCCAAAACGTTGTTTATGCGCCAATTTGCCATCGGCTTGAATTTGATAAACCCAGACCCAATGCGATGCGGATTCTGTCACATACAATTGCGTTTGGTCGGGTGACAAACAGAGACCGTTGGCAAATTTTATGCCTTCATCCACCACAAGACGTTCGCCGTTGGGTTTGAGCAAATAGAGTTTGCTGGGTTTTTCACGTCCATCGGGCTGCGTGATGTAGATATTGCCATTTTTAGCGACCACAATATCATTCCCCACAAGGCTATCTGCTAAAACAGTGGCTTTGAGTTGCTTATCATAGCTAATCACTTGTTTCACAGTGCAGCCCCAACCGCTTGTAATCGTTATCATTTGACCCTCCGATGAAAACGTTGTACCACTGGCACATTTTGAATCCATAAGCAACAATTCTACTTTACCATTCAAACCCACTTTATAGGTTTTAGCATTGGGAATATCTTGAAAAAACACCTCACCTGCGGCATTCGCAATCACCCCCTCAGTAAATTTATACCCTTCACCGACCAATTCCCAACCTTTATCGTCATCTGGAAAAATAGCTGTTAAAAAAGGGTTTTTAGTGATGCCTTTCGTTACGGGTTTGGGATAATCTTTCCACAACCACCGCATGGCTTCTGGAAAAATAGCCGTGCCGTGCTTGCCATTGTGTGCTCCTTGACCCCAAACGTGGTTGACTTCATAGCCCGAAAATGTCAAGGCGCGCTCCATTGTTTCATTGGCTTTCCACCAATCGCCGCCATAGTTATTCAAGTCATTTGAGCCGTCTTGTAAAAAAATGCGGAGTGGTTTGGGTTCATATTTTCGAATCAGCGTGGGATAACGCTCTGCGCCCCGCAAGCCCACATACGTACCAATGGCACTAAAAACTTTTGAAAACGCATCGGGACGTTCCCAAGCTGCGGTGAAAGCACACACTGCCCCACTGCTTGAGCCGCCAATCGCACGGTCATTCCCATTTTGGGAGAGGCGAATCGCTCGACCGTCGCTTGTTTTCAGTTTTTCAACCTCGGGCAATATTTCATTCAAAATAAAACGCGCATAAGCGTCGCCCAAACCGTCGTATTCAAAACTGCGGTTCAATCTGTCCAAAGCCGTTGCCGTATCGTTTGCTCGCACACGCCCGGGCGTGATGAAAACGCCAATGGTAATCGGCATTTCTTTTTTATGAATCAAATTATCAAAAACGGTTGGCGCGCGCCACTGAATACCGTCTTGATTGACATACACGCAAGCGGGTGTTTCAGGACGATATTGAGCAGGGATATAGACAGAACATTCTCGCCAAGTGCCGGGGAATATTTTAGAATTTTCAAAACTGAATTTCAGCACTTGCCCTTTCGGTACGCCCGCTTGCTCGATGGAGGCGGGGTCTTCGGGATATGTTTCAGTAACCGTTTGGGCAAACGAGAGGGTTTGCCAGAATAAGATTGCGAGAAGGAGTCGTTTTTTCATTGCCCAGATTTTGATTGAACGACAATATTATGGAAAAAATGGGAATTTATCGCATACCCCCCCTCAGTATTTTATATTAAAATTTTGAAACCCTTTATGCAATACAAAAGCCCGCACAACAACAATAAGGTACGGGCTTTTTAGTAAAAAAAAACAAAAATTAGGAACGTGAAAATAATAAAGTATCATTTTCAAAATTGTAAAGCATTGATTTTTCCCTTCCGAAGGAATGCCTATGGCAAAAGGGATGCCTTCGGCA
>JAYUQN010000655.1:0-3367 GCA_043756725.1 Saprospiraceae bacterium | reverse complement strand
AAACTCAGTTTTTTTTCATCTTTTACTTCTTTTTGTTACAGTCTACGTGATTTTCACATCTTCGTTGCTTTTCTAAAAAATCTTCGGAGTTGTCAGTTTCTATAGAGAATTCTATAAAAATCATAGTAAATCCTATAGGTATCACTACGAAGGGCGATACCCGTGTGTTTCGTGGCGGTAGCTGGTTCAGCTACCCGCAGCTCTGCCGCCCCGCGTACCGCCTCAGCAACTACCCGACGAGCCGCTATGCCTATTTGGGTTTTCGTCTGGTCTTCTTTTCTCTTTCAGTTTAGCTGGTCTTGATTCCAACAAGCCCGTGAGCAAAAAAGAAAAAAAAAAATGAGAGAACAGTTGTAGCAAGGCAAGCAAGGAGGAGGGACGACGACGGCTGCCTTGTTACAACTGTGAGCGAAAGAGTAGTTGGTGAACGTTTCCCGACAAAGTCGGGACGAAATTTTTTTTGAAAATGGTGTTTTTGATAAATTTGTCGCTGAAATAGTTGTCTAACAGCTACTTCTTTTTTAAAGAAGTAGCTGTTTTAGTAATAATATTTTATTTTTGCCCTAAAATTAATAAAAATATGCCAACACTCGACCAACTCAAATACCCCATTGGTAAATTTCAACTCACTGAAAATATTACCGACAAGCACATCCAATTGTGGGTGCGTGATATCGAATTGTTACCTTCCCAAATACGTTTAGCAGTTGCGGGATTAGAGGACGAACAACTCGATACGCCCTATCGTCCCGATGGATGGACAGTGCGCCAAGTCATCCACCATGTAGCGGATAGCCATATAAACGGTTATACCCGCGTAAAATTGGCTTTGACAGAAGACAATCCAACCATTAAACCCTACGAGGAACAGCTTTGGGCAGAGTTGCCCGATTCAAAATTAGATATTGACGTGTCCCTCAAAATTATCGACGCTGTTCACGACCGTTGGGTCACCATACTGAGGGGGTTAAATACATTCCAATTTGAGCGCACTTTTCACCATCCTGCCAATCAAACTGTGATGTCTATAAAGCAACATTCAGGTTTATACTCTTGGCATGGGCGGCATCATACGGCACATATCGAAACTTTGAAATTACGAGAAGGGTGGTGACAATGGGTAATGGGTAATAGGTAATAGGTAATGGGTAATGGTCGAGGATTAACTCATTACCTATTACCTATTACCCATTACCCATTACCCATTACCCATTACCTAAACCGCTGTACGGCATTCACCAATCTATCTGGCAAATCATCTTGGCAGGCTTGTAAATAATCGTTGTAGGAGCAGGGCACAAGGCGGTGCCGTTCGTATTTTTTACGGGTTTTTACGGGTATTTCCATCCACCAACGTCCACTTTTATTGCTTTTCCAAAACGTAATTTGAAAATCGAAAGACTTGATGTCCACCACATATTGCGTAAGTTGATTGAAAGCTTTTGAAATCGGAAAATCCTGTTTGCGGTTGTGAAAACCATCGGTGAAATACCAAATCATTTGCGCTATGATTTGGGCTGTTTGCGTGTTTTTATCCGCTTTTTGATGAAACCCATAAATACCAAAACTCGTCAATTTGTCGCTCATGCCCGCATATCGCGCTATCTGACAGGCTTCTTCGCTGAAAAAACCGCTGGGTGTGCCATTTTGTTGAGCAGGGGCTTCGCTGAATTTCAAAGCAGCAATATTAAAACTAACCATATCGGCATCGCGTATGATGGGTTCAATATCTTCCATCGTGTTTTTCACCCTACCCAAACGCACCAATTCAAAATTGCGTCTTTCAAACCAGTCGGATACTGAGGGGGGGGTAAAATGTGCTTGATAACCCACAATGCTGCAATTAAAGAGGTGTGAATCTTCTAAAATTTGATGCAGAAAGTAATTTTCTGTCGTCACTTTGGGTGTAAATCGGATTCTTTCATCCACGATAGCCAAATTGACCGCCCCTTTTTTACTTTGATAGGCTTGGTATTGCGCAAGCGTGAAAATTTCAGAATGACCAATCAATATCGGCACAATATCGCCTTGCAGCAATTCTGTCAAAAGAGGAATAATAAACGACGTTTCTTGCTTTCGCACATTGCCTAAATCTGCTACTTGCAAACCCGAAAACGGGAAACTCAAACCATACAAAACCGCCCTTACCGCATTCGCATCTTCCGCACCAATGCCGATTAAAGCAATTTCCGTTTTCTTAATATCGGGTATCCCACCCTCTATATGAAGTGTCATTTTTTTACCGAAGCACTCCTCGTGGAGCGTATCGAAATGGGGGATTTTGTTGGTTGAAATGGGCGTAAGCCAATGTTCGAGCATAAAAACAGGTTGAATTATTTGGGCAAATGTAATATTATTTTTTCAGTACCTTGTATTCTACTTTTCAGGCTATACAAAAAACGCCTAAAATACCACCTTTACAAATTTTAGTTCTCCAAATGAAAAAATAGTTTATTTTTACAGCCAATTTCATACTTACAATTACATAATCAACAAACCAATCTCTATGAAAAAACGACTTGTCTTTCTATTGGGATTTTCAATCCTCAACCTTTTAATTGCACAAAATACCTCCCCCTCAGTATATTCAACAACAAATGATGATTTAAACAAATACTTAAAACCTGCCAAATGGCGTAATATTGGACCCTTTCGAGGTGGCAGAAGCGTCTGCATTTCGGGTGTTGTGAACAACAATCTCCATTATTACATGGGCACGACAGGCGGCGGCGTTTGGAAAACCGAAGACGCTGGCACTTCTTGGCAAAATGTGTCGGATGGTTATTTCAAAACAGGCTCCGTAGGTGCGATTGCTGTGGCAGAGTCTGACCCCAATATCGTTTTCGTCGGTATGGGTGAGCACGCACCCCGAGGCGTTATGACTTCCTACGGCGACGGGGTTTATAAAAGCACAGACGCCGGTAGAACTTGGCGAAAATTGGGACTCGATTTGACGCGCCACATTTCAGGCATTTCCATACATCCTCTCAATCCCGAAATTGTCTATGTGGCGGCTCAAGGCGCTTTGCATGGTGCAAATGAGGAACGGGGCATTTATAAAAGCACCGATGGTGGCTCCACTTGGCGCAAAGTGCTATACGTGGACGACAACACGGGTTGCTCAGATTTAAGTATGGATATGACCAATCCCCGCATTTTATATGCCGCTATGTGGGATCACCGCCGCTTGCCGTGGGAAATCAGGAGTGGTGGCAAGGGGTCTGGATTGTATAAATCGGAAGATGGTGGTGAAACGTGGAAACGCCTCGATTCAGGTTTGCCCAAAGAGTTAGGTAAAATGGGTATCAGCGTTTCAAAGGCAAACCCTAATAAAGTTTATGCGGTCATAGAATCGGATACAAAAACG
>JAYUQN010000654.1:0-3369 GCA_043756725.1 Saprospiraceae bacterium | reverse complement strand
AAAAGATTATTGCAAGTCACAGGCACTTTGCTTGTCTTATTAGTTGCTGCGGCTTTTGCTGTTCCCTATTTTTTCAAAGATAAAATCATTGCGAAAGTGAAAGAAGGCATCAACAAAGAGGTGAATGCTAAAGTGGATTTTAAAGAAGTGGATATATCCTTGTTTCGCCATTTTCCTAAAATATCTGTGAAATTAGTGGGTTTGGATGTTACAGGCGTGGGCAATTTTGAAGGTACAAAACTGATTCATACTGAGGGGTTAGATTTGGCACTCAATTTTTGGAATGTCTGGGGCGGTGGCAATCCCTACGAAATCAACGCCATTTATGTTGAAAAACCCTTCTTAAATATCATCGTTTTGGCAGATGGAAAAGCCAATTATGACATCACAAAACCTTCAAAGCCAAGTGAACCGTCGGCTTTTAAAATGACGCTCGACCATTATGAAATCAACAATGGGACGCTCATTTATGACGACCACACGATGGATTTTTACATGGCGCTCAAAGGCTTGAACCATCAAGGCAGTGGTGAAATGACCGCTACCGTTTATGACCTCGACACCGATACCCAAGCCGACAGTTTGACCATGAGTTATGGCAATATGACGTATCTTTCAGACGCCAAAGCCACTGTGAAAACCCTCCTCAATGTGGATATGGACAAGATGAAATTTATCTTGAAAAACACCGTCGCAAAGGTCAATAACCTCGACCTTAATATGGATGGTTGGACGCAACTGAAAGGCGATGATATTTTGATGGATTTCACTTTCAAAGCACCAAGCAATAATTTCAAAGACTTTTTAAGCATTATTCCTGCTGCCTACACGGCTAATTATTCGGATGTGAAAGCCACAGGCACTTTCACGTTTGATGGTTTTGTGAAAGGCACGTATAACGATAAAATGTATCCCGCTTTTCAACTCAATACGTCTATTATAAACGGTTCGTTTCAATATCCTAAATTGCCGATGGGCGCAACGGATATTAATGCCCGCATAAATGTCGGATTGTTGACCAATAATTATGACGATGTGAAGGTGGATGTGCCCAAATTTCATATAAAATTGGGTCAAAATCCCTTTGACGCGGTGTTTTACCTCCGCACACCCGTAAGCGACCCGAATGTGGATTTGAAAGCCAATGGTATTTTAAACCTTGCCGATATACCCAAAGTGATGCCGATGGATGGTATTCAAAACTTAACGGGCGTTATCAATGCCGATATTACAGTGAAAACCTTGATGTCTTATATTGATAAAAAAATGTATGACAAAGTGGATATGAAAGGTGCTTTGAAAGTGAACGGTATGAATGTGCATAAGAAAGGTTATCCCCAAGTCTTAGTCTCCGATTTGACGATGAATTTTACCCCGAATAACGTCAATATTGGCAATTTTACGGGCAAATTGGGTAGAAGCGACCTGCAAGCGAGTGGCGTGGTGGACAATATTTTAGCGTTTTTTTCGACCAATAAAACGATGACAGGCACGGTCAATTTCAACTCAAACCTGTTTGATGCCAATGAGTGGATGCCTCAATCAACGGCTTCAACGGTCAATACGGCAAATGTCGGTAAAGCCCCCGTTGACAAAACTGAACGTCCTTTTGACCGTTTCAATTTCACTTTGAATGGTAAAATTGATAAGCTGTTGTATGAAAAATATGATATTCAAAACTCGGCTGCGTCGGGCAATTTCACACCTAATCGTTTCATTATCAATAACTTTCAAACTAAAATTGGCAATTCAGACATCAGTGGTAAAGGCAATTTGATTGGCGTTTTTGATTGGCTTTTTGATAACGGTACGCTGGGCGGCAATTTGGATATGAAATCCAATTACATGGATTTGAATCAGTTTATGACAGAAACGCCCAAGCCGCAAACGAGCACCCCTTCCCGTAGGGACTCCTATGGAGCAGTAAATACGCCGACTGAACCGATGGCTATCCCTAAAAATGTGGAGGTGGTGGTGAATGCCAATATGAACCGCGTCATTTACACCAATATGGATTTGACGAACGTGACAGGCAAGTTGGTTGTTGCCAATGAAGAGGTGAAAATAGAAGACGCATCGGCAGGCATATTTGGCGGTCGCACGAGTATAAAAGGCGGTTATAACACGCAAGATGCTAATAAACCTAAGTTTAAATTAGCTCTTGATTTGAAAGATATTGATTTTCAACAGTCTTTCACCACTTTAAATACCTTTCAAAAACTCGCGCCCTTAGGGAAATACCTATCGGGCAAGTTTAATACGGCTATGTCTATAGATGGTGCTTTAGGTAAAGACCTTTCACCCGATTTCAGCTCCTTGAATTTAGCAGGTTTTTTCCATACTGTGAAAGGCATTATTACGGGCTTGAAACCTTTGGAAGAAATTGCCAATAAATTGAATATTGCCGAGTTGAAAAATTTTGATATTAGTGAAACTAAGAACTGGATTGAGGTGAAAAATGGCATTGTGACGGTTAGAGAATTTGACAAAAAAATCAAAGACATGACTTTCACCATAGGGGGAACGCATAGTTTGACCAATGACATGAATTATACTATTAAAACGAAAGTGCCACGTAAAAAATTGGAAGCCAATGCTGTGGGTGCGGCTGTCGGCACAGGTTTCAACGTTTTGGTGAATGAAGCGGCTAAATATGGCGTGAATATCAAAAATTCGGAGTTTGTCAATGTCATGTTTTCAATAGGTGGCTCTATGCTTGCGCCAAAAATTTCGATGAAAGTGATGGGCGGTGATGGGCAAACCACGCTCGAAGATGCGGCTAAAGGTGTTGTCAATGCTGCTGTTGAAAAAGCGAAAGATACTTTAACCAATCGGGCGAATGAAGAGCTTGAAAAAGCGAAAGCAAAAGCACAAGCCGCCGCTGATAAAGCCTTAGACTCTGCCAGAAATGTGGTAAATGCGAAGGTGGAAGAAGCTAAAAATCAAGCGATTGAAAAAGCCAAAACCGAAGCAGGTAAAGTGTTGGACAAAGAGGTAGGTGATAAAGTCGGTAAAAAAGTAGGCGATGAAATTGATAAACAGCTTGAAAAAGCAGGTTCCAATGATAAGGTGAAAAAAGAGACGGATAAGGTGAAAGATAAATTGGAAAAATGGGACCCATTTGGTAAAAAGAAGAAGCCTGTGGAGACTAAGCCGGATACGACAGGTTGATTTTACCCCCCTCAGTATTTTTAGGAAAAAAAATGCTTTTTTCAAAAAAATACTTAAATTTGTAATAATTTTTCACAATAATGTTTTAAAAAAGAAAAAATTGAATATTTTTGTAATGAATTAATTCTTTCACTTAAATTAATGAACTATGAATATAGCTGAAATGAAAGTAGAGATATTTGGGCTACTCGCAGAAAC
>JAYUQN010000653.1:0-9357 GCA_043756725.1 Saprospiraceae bacterium | reverse complement strand
TGCTTTTTTTAGCCTTTAGAATATAAGGCTTCACTTCCCGCAAAGGGTCAATAACGGCGGCTTCGCCTTCTGATTCGATGTAATAAGCACCTTGTGCCAGACATCCTGTATATATTTGTTCTACTATCATAATTTTTATCTTTTGAAAATTTGGTAAAAGCGTTTATATTTGTTTAAAAATAGAATTATTATGGTTGCAACTATTGAAAAAGAAGTCGAAGAAATAACCCGTTTAGACCAACTTAACCCTGAGGGTATTTATACTTATGCGGATTATCTAACATGGAAATTTGAAGAAACCGTTGAGCTTATCAAGGGTAAAATTTACCGTATGGCTGCTCCTGCACGGTATCATCAAGGTATTTCACGTCAGATATGCGGTAAATTTTTCAATTATTTTGAAAACAAACCTTGCAAATTCTATGATGCACCTTTTGATGTACGGCTTTATGATAAACGTAAATCAAAGCGGGCAAATAAAGATATTTATACGGTTATTCAACCCGATATTTGTATTATTTGCGACCTTTCAAAATTAGATGATAAAGGTTGTTTGGGTTCGCCTGATTTGATTGTTGAAATTTTATCTCCCGGCAATTCCAAAAAAGAAATTAAAGTCAAACACGAACTATACGAAGAAAATGGTGTGCGTGAATATTGGATTGTTTCACCTGCTCATGAATATGTCTCTCGATTAATTTTACAGAACAATGGCAAATATGCCCCCCCTCAGTATTTTTTCAACGGAGAGGATATGTCGGCACATATTTTCCCAGATTTAATTTTTCCGTTGGATAAAATCTTTATTCCGTAAATTTGAAAACTAAGTTCTTTCATTATTTTACAAGTTCCTTGATTAAAATATAAATCGCCATCACCAAAACAAACCAACCAAATACTTTTTTCAAACTATTCACCTCTATTTTTTTACTTAAAAATGAGCCGATAAAAATACCGCTTGAGGCTACTGCTGTGAAAATGCCCAACAATGTCCAATCCATACCCCCATTGATATTTTGCACATCGCCGATAAAACCGATTAAGGATTTTATGGCAATGATTAAAAGAGATGTACCAATAGCCAAACGCATAGGTAATTTTGCGAACATGACTAAAGCAGGGATGATTAAAAAACCGCCGCCTGCCCCCACAAAACCTGTCAATGACCCTACTAATAAACCTTCTCCAAAAATTAAGGGGTAATTAAATTTTATAGGCGTTATGTCTCCCTCTTCTTCCTCCGTGTTTTTAGCCCGTATCATACTAATGGCTGCAAAAAACATGATAACCGCAAAAACCACCATAATCAAAATACTTTTTGTCACGATGAAACCGCCAATCGTAAAAACAGCATCAGGAATCATGGGTATAATATAGCGTCTGACCGTATAAACTGCCATAAAAGATGGAATAGAAAAAATGATTGCCGTAGGTATATGCACTAATTTTTTAGTGAAATAATTACCTGCTCCCACCAATGATGTACTCCCCACAATAAAAAGCGAATAAGCGGTTGCCATAACAGGCGATATGCCTGCCGCATAAACCAAAACGGGCACTGTCAAAATAGACCCGCCGCCACCAATCAATCCCAATGAAATACCAATAATAAGGGCTAAAAGAATAAGAGTTATACTCACGATAAAGCTGTTTTAGATGATAAAATTTGCATAGTTCATAGACTTTATTTTTTGAACAAGTTTCATGGGCAAAGTTATTAGAAATATCTTATTTTAATTTTTAAATGAAATAATAAATTAATGAACACTTTTTCATATATTTTTACAAAAAAGCACTAACACTTTTGAGATTTGACAATTTTTAAAAAGTTGTCAAATTTGGGCTGGGCTTTTGATTTTTTACATATTACAATCGCAATGCTCTATACAATCAATTAACTTAGTAACATCCCGTTCTTTCAAAGAATAATAAACGCTTTGCCCTTCTTTTTCAGACCTTAAAATCCCTTTTAATTTCATCGTAATCAGATGATGCGATAAAAGAGATTGTTCTACATCCAGTGTATCACCAATTTCATTCACACTCAGCCTATCATTCAAGCGCAACAAATCCACAATTGCCAAACGGGTGGGATGTGCTACTGTTTTAAGGATATAAGCGGCTTTTTCTAACTTTTCTTTATTAACTTGGTATGCAACAACAGCCATTTTAATTTTTTTATTTGATGATGGCACAAAGGTATGAATTAATGTTCATATAAACAAGTATTTTTCAAAAATTTATTTTTCATCTGGCAATTCGAGTTCTGCTTTTGGTTTATTTAAATAATTTTCACTTGAAACCACTTTCTTTTTAGTAGCCGCTTCCACATTTTTCAAGGCTTTTTTACCCACTTCTCCCCCTTTCATCGCCGCGTCATGGTTTTCTTCTTCCGAAGGAACTCCTCCGGAGAAAGCCTTGTGCATTGTCATCAACCGCAATCGTGCGGGTCACTTCTTCGCCTAAGGCTGTCAAAATCAATTCTAAGGGTGTCATGTGATCCCTAAGGTTTTCGTTTTTCAAGCCTTTTAATTGACTATGCTCCGAAGGGCTTAAACCAAACGTGCCTTTGGCGATTGTTGCTGTTAAAATGGAATATTCTTGCCCTTGTTTTACGCCTCGGTTTTTCCATTCATCCGTCAGTTGCTTGCGGGTGTCAATGGTTTGCATGCGTCTCAAAATCCATTCTTCGGAATAGCCTTTGGCTTTATAAATTTCGGCTTGTCGTTCTGTTATCAATTCAGGGTTTTCCGTTTCGTCAATCGTTCTTTTGCCTTGTTCTGCCAGCCACATTCTTATCGGTTCTGCTTTTGGAGACGGTACGGACATGACTATGCGTAAAATACCCTCTGCATTGGCACAATCCGTTAGGCGTTTTCGTCCATCTGTGCCTGCTAATTTCATTGATACGCAAAATGCGTATGATTGACCGCTTTCTTTTTCAGACCGTCTTTTCAAGTCTGTCCAATAGCGATTGGGGTTTGAGCTATCGGTCAAAACCTCAATAATGTCAATGACGGAGATATACCATTCCTCATTGTACCATACTTTTCTAATGTTTTTGCCCTCCAAAGGCATAAGTTGTGCATTTTCCATATTACTAAGTTTTAGATTGATTTTTTAAAGAATACCTTGTTTTTTACTCTCAAACAAAGTCTTTTTAATGTCCTCTTTATGCCGTTTTATATAATCTTCAAGCGCAAAATCTATCAAAGTTGAAACGCTTTTGAATTTTTTAAGGCGTTTCAAAGACATAAAAATTTCATAAATCTCCTCGCGTATCAATACTTTGCTGTTGTAAATACTTTTATCTTCTGGCTCATTAATGTCTGCCATGAAAGATGTTTGGGGTTTCGGTTTTTGGTTTTCGGATTTCATCCCTTGTTCAACATTTGAAGCCTGAAATGCCGATTTTACTGAGGGGGGGTCTTTTTTAGCTATTGTAGCACTTTTTGTTGAAACCGTTTTTTTATCCCCTTTCGTAGGTTCAACTGGGGCTGATGCAGGCGTTTGCTGCAAGATGGCTAAAATATTCATGACATCATCGTCCAGATTTTCTTGATTTTTCATGGCTGTTAGATTTTAGATTTTTCAATAATTAAATCAAATATTTTACCGACTATGCTTTTCTGTTCTTCTGTGATGGTGAAAGTGCTCAACCGCTTTAACGCCACACGTTCTATAATAGGTTCGGTGACATAGCCCATGGCAGACAGTTTCTCATGTACACGATCCTTCAATTCGTAGTTGATATTCGACCTTATGCGGTTGGGAATAAAGATGATTTCCTTTTTACTGTCCAACTGTTTCACCACACTGGCGAATGTTCCTGTTGAAACAAACGAACGCAAATCGTAGTCGAATGGACAAACAATCACGTCCGCGTCTTTCAAAATAGGCACAAGATGCGGGTCGTCTAACTTACCCGGCAAGTCAATAACAAGATTGACATTTGTGTTTTTCAAGGCTTCTGCAAACTTGGGATAGTCGCTCAAAGCGGTGTAAACAATCTCATAAGGGTTTTTCAAAGTGTTCCCATCTTCCACTTCTTGGCGGCGCGTGGTGGCAATGGATTTTTGAATATCCATTTCAATAGCAATGACTTTTTTGTTTTTTTCTGCCAAGTAGTTGGCGAATAAAATGGCTAAAGAAGTCTTCCCTACCCCACCCTTTTGATTTCCAAAAATGATTTTCATGTAATTTTTTGTTTTATTTAAAATTATTCTCTTCTGAAATTAATTTTAAAGCATTTTTTAAAGATTTTAAGCACGTTTTGAATAGATTTCAACAAGTTTATAGGTAACAAAACGAAACAGGGCTTAAAATCGAAAAATTCCAGCATCGCTTGAAATCTTAAATGTTGAATTAATTTGTATAAAAGTACAAATAGACAAAAGTATTTTTGTACAAAAGTATTTTTATTTGAATTAGGATATTAGAGATGTCAAAGGATATTAAGGATTTAGACACCCCCTCAGTATTTTGACCTAAATCATAGCACAATGTGCAAATCCTTAATATCTTTTGACATCTTTAATATCCTGATTCAAATAAAAATACTTTTGTACAAATGTCTAAATAAATTTTCATACTAAAAAATAATTGTACAAAAACATAAAAGTATTTTAGTACAATTATTTTTAAAAACTAAAAAACAAAAGGACAAATATATTTTTGTACAAAAATATATTTGTCCTTTTGTTTTTTAGTTTTTAAAAATAATTGTACTAAAATACTTTTATGTTTTTGTACAATTATTTTTTAGTATGAAAATTTATTTAGACATTTGTACAAAAGTATTTTTATTTGAATCAGGATATTAAAGATGTCAAAAGATATTAAGGATTTGCACATTGTGCTATGATTTAGGTCAAAATACTGAGGGGGTGTCTAAATCCTTAATATCCTTTGACATCTCTAATATCCTAATTCAAATAAAAATACTTTTGTACAAAAATACTTTTGTCTATTTGTACTTTTATACAAATTAATTCAACATTTAAGATTTCAAGCGATGCTGGAATTTTTCGATTTTAAGCCCTGTTTCGTTTTGTTACCTATAAACTTGTTGAAATCTATTCAAAACGTGCTTAAAATCTTTAAAAAATGCTTTAAAATTAATTTCAGAAGAGAATAATTTTAAATAAAACAAAAAATTACATGAAAATCATTTTTGGAAATCAAAAGGGTGGGGTAGGGAAGACTTCTTTAGCCATTTTATTCGCCAACTACTTGGCAGAAAAAAACAAAAAAGTCATTGCTATTGAAATGGATATTCAAAAATCCATTGCCACCACGCGCCGCCAAGAAGTGGAAGATGGGAACACTTTGAAAAACCCTTATGAGATTGTTTACACCGCTTTGAGCGACTATCCCAAGTTTGCAGAAGCCTTGAAAAACACAAATGTCAATCTTGTTATTGACTTGCCGGGTAAGTTAGACGACCCGCATCTTGTGCCTATTTTGAAAGACGCGGACGTGATTGTTTGTCCATTCGACTACGATTTGCGTTCGTTTGTTTCAACAGGAACATTCGCCAGTGTGGTGAAACAGTTGGACAGTAAAAAGGAAATCATCTTTATTCCCAACCGCATAAGGTCGAATATCAACTACGAATTGAAGGATCGTGTACATGAGAAACTGTCTGCCATGGGCTATGTCACCGAACCTATTATAGAACGTGTGGCGTTAAAGCGGTTGAGCACTTTCACCATCACAGAAGAACAGAAAAGCATAGTCGGTAAAATATTTGATTTAATTATTGAAAAATCTAAAATCTAACAGCCATGAAAAATCAAGAAAATCTGGACGATGATGTCATGAATATTTTAGCCATCTTGCAGCAAACGCCTGCATCAGCCCCAGTTGAACCTACGAAAGGGGATAAAAAAACGGTTTCAACAAAAAGTGCTACAATAGCTAAAAAAGACCCCCCCTCAGTAAAATCGGCATTTCAGGCTTCAAATGTTGAACAAGGGATGAAATCCGAAAACCAAAAACCGAAACCCCAAACATCTTTCATGGCAGACATTAATGAGCCAGAAGATAAAAGTATTTACAACAGCAAAGTATTGATACGCGAGGAGATTTATGAAATTTTTATGTCTTTGAAACGCCTTAAAAAATTCAAAAGCGTTTCAACTTTGATAGATTTTGCGCTTGAAGATTATATAAAACGGCATAAAGAGGACATTAAAAAGACTTTGTTTGAGAGTAAAAAACAAGGTATTCTTTAAAAAATCAATCTAAAACTTAGTAATATGGAAAATGCACAACTTATGCCTTTGGAGGGCAAAAACATTAGAAAAGTATGGTACAATGAGGAATGGTATATCTCCGTCATTGACATTATTGAGGTTTTGACCGATAGCTCAAACCCCAATCGCTATTGGACAGACTTGAAAAGACGGTCTGAAAAAGAAAGCGGTCAATCATACGCATTTTGCGTATCAATGAAATTAGCAGGCACAGATGGACGAAAACGCCTAACGGATTGTGCCAATGCAGAGGGTATTTTACGCATAGTCATGTCCGTACCGTCTCCAAAAGCAGAACCGATAAGAATGTGGCTGGCAGAACAAGGCAAAAGAACGATTGACGAAACGGAAAACCCTGAATTGATAACAGAACGACAAGCCGAAATTTATAAAGCCAAAGGCTATTCCGAAGAATGGATTTTGAGACGCATGCAAACCATTGACACCCGCAAGCAACTGACGGATGAATGGAAAAACCGAGGCGTAAAACAAGGGCAAGAATATTCCATTTTAACAGCAACAATCGCCAAAGGCACGTTTGGTTTAAGCCCTTCGGAGCATAGTCAATTAAAAGGCTTGAAAAACGAAAACCTTAGGGATCACATGACACCCTTAGAATTGATTTTGACAGCCTTAGGCGAAGAAGTGACCCGCACGATTGCGGTTGATGACAATGCACAAGGCTTTCTCCGGAGGAGTTCCTTCGGAAGAAGAAAACCATGACGCGGCGATGAAAGGGGGAGAAGTGGGTAAAAAAGCCTTGAAAAATGTGGAAGCGGCTACTAAAAAGAAAGTGGTTTCAAGTGAAAATTATTTAAATAAACCAAAAGCAGAACTCGAATTGCCAGATGAAAAATAAATTTTTGAAAAATACTTGTTTATATGAACATTAATTCATACCTTTGTGCCATCATCAAATAAAAAAATTAAAATGGCTGTTGTTGCATACCAAGTTAATAAAGAAAAGTTAGAAAAAGCCGCTTATATCCTTAAAACAGTAGCACATCCCACCCGTTTGGCAATTGTGGATTTGTTGCGCTTGAATGATAGGCTGAGTGTGAATGAAATTGGTGATACACTGGATGTAGAACAATCTCTTTTATCGCATCATCTGATTACGATGAAATTAAAAGGGATTTTAAGGTCTGAAAAAGAAGGGCAAAGCGTTTATTATTCTTTGAAAGAACGGGATGTTACTAAGTTAATTGATTGTATAGAGCATTGCGATTGTAATATGTAAAAAATCAAAAGCCCAGCCCAAATTTGACAACTTTTTAAAAATTGTCAAATCTCAAAAGTGTTAGTGCTTTTTTGTAAAAATATATGAAAAAGTGTTCATTAATTTATTATTTCATTTAAAAATTAAAATAAGATATTTCTAATAACTTTGCCCATGAAACTTGTTCAAAAAATAAAGTCTATGAACTATGCAAATTTTATCATCTAAAACAGCTTTATCGTGAGTATAACTCTTATTCTTTTAGCCCTTATTATTGGTATTTCATTGGGATTGATTGGTGGCGGCGGGTCTATTTTGACAGTGCCCGTTTTGGTTTATGCGGCAGGCATATCGCCTGTTATGGCAACCGCTTATTCGCTTTTTATTGTGGGGAGTACATCATTGGTGGGAGCAGGTAATTATTTCACTAAAAAATTAGTGCATATACCTACGGCAATCATTTTTTCTATTCCATCTTTTATGGCAGTTTATACGGTCAGACGCTATATTATACCCATGATTCCTGATGCTGTTTTTACGATTGGCGGTTTCATCGTGACAAAAAGTATTTTGATTATGGTGGTTTTTGCGGTTATCATGTTTTTTGCAGCCATTAGTATGATACGGGCTAAAAACACGGAGGAAGAAGAGGGAGACATAACGCCTATAAAATTTAATTACCCCTTAATTTTTGGAGAAGGTTTATTAGTAGGGTCATTGACAGGTTTTGTGGGGGCAGGCGGCGGTTTTTTAATCATCCCTGCTTTAGTCATGTTCGCAAAATTACCTATGCGTTTGGCTATTGGTACATCTCTTTTAATCATTGCCATAAAATCCTTAATCGGTTTTATCGGCGATGTGCAAAATATCAATGGGGGTATGGATTGGACATTGTTGGGCATTTTCACAGCAGTAGCCTCAAGCGGTATTTTTATCGGCTCATTTTTAAGTAAAAAAATAGAGGTGAATAGTTTGAAAAAAGTATTTGGTTGGTTTGTTTTGGTGATGGCGATTTATATTTTAATCAAGGAACTTGTAAAATAATGAAAGAACTTAGTTTTCAAATTTACGGAATAAAGATTTTATCCAACGGAAAAATTAAATCTGGGAAAATATGTGCCGACATATCCTCTCCGTTGAAAAAATACTGAGGGGGGGCATATTTGCCATTGTTCTGTAAAATTAATCGAGAGACATATTCATGAGCAGGTGAAACAATCCAATATTCACGCACACCATTTTCTTCGTATAGTTCGTGTTTGACTTTAATTTCTTTTTTGGAATTGCCGGGAGATAAAATTTCAACAATCAAATCAGGCGAACCCAAACAACCTTTATCATCTAATTTTGAAAGGTCGCAAATAATACAAATATCGGGTTGAATAACCGTATAAATATCTTTATTTGCCCGCTTTGATTTACGTTTATCATAAAGCCGTACATCAAAAGGTGCATCATAGAATTTGCAAGGTTTGTTTTCAAAATAATTGAAAAATTTACCGCATATCTGACGTGAAATACCTTGATGATACCGTGCAGGAGCAGCCATACGGTAAATTTTACCCTTGATAAGCTCAACGGTTTCTTCAAATTTCCATGTTAGATAATCCGCATAAGTATAAATACCCTCAGGGTTAAGTTGGTCTAAACGGGTTATTTCTTCGACTTCTTTTTCAATAGTTGCAACCATAATAATTCTATTTTTAAACAAATATAAACGCTTTTACCAAATTTTCAAAAGATAAAAATTATGATAGTAGAACAAATATATACAGGATGTCTGGCACAAGGTGCTTATTACATCGAATCAGAAGGCGAAGCCGCCGTTATTGACCCTTTGCGGGAAGTGAAGCCTTATATTCTAAAGGCTAAAAAAAGCAA
>JAYUQN010000652.1:0-9359 GCA_043756725.1 Saprospiraceae bacterium | reverse complement strand
CATGTCAATTGCTTGCCCACGCCCTAAAGGGCGTGGTTAGTCAATATTTAATTTTGTAATTTAAAAAATAATAAAATTAAATTTTTAAACATGCTCTAATGGAGGTATGAAGTATGAATGCGTTTTTGTCATTCAGTAGGAATCTCTTTTTGTCATTCAGAGGGAACCATTTTTACAAATGAATGATAAAAAGAGGTTCCTACTGAATGACAAAAAACGCATTCATACTTCATACAGTTTTATCAAAATAATTGTAAGCGATAGCCAAGCGTTTCGTCACCTCCTTTTCACCTAAAAGCGAAGCCATTTCAAAAACAGCAGGACCTTGCATCGTACCCGCAAGCGCTATGCGAAGCATAGGCAATACGTCACCCATTTTCAAACCATTGGCATTAATCCATTCCTTGACAGCCTGCTCCATACTGAGGGGGTCATTAAAATTTAGGGTTGCTATCGTTTTACTCAAATCTTCAAACTTTGCACGGTTTTCAGGCTTCCACCGTTTTCTGATATTATCGTTATCAAAAACCTCAATATTTTGAAAAAAGTAATAGCCTTTTTCTAAAAATTCGTTGAAAAACAAAACCCGTTCTTTCATCAAACCCGCAAAACGCGTCAAAAAAGCTTCTGAAACTTTGTAACCCATCTTTTTACTGAGGGGGTGCAATTTTGCCGCTAAAACGGCATCGGGTGTGTGCATAATGTATTGTTGGTTAAACCATTTGGCTTTATCGTAATCGAACCGTGCGCCACTTTTATTTATTTTTTCCAATGAAAATTTTTCAACCAATTCGTCCATCGTAAAAATCTCTTGTTCTGTGCCATCATTCCAACCCAAAAGCGCTAAGAAGTTAATAACAGCACGGGGGTCAAAACCTATTTCTCTGAAACCCTCAAATGAATCTTCTGCCGTTGCACCTTTCCATGACAAAGGAAAAACAGGGAATCCAAATTTTTTACCATCCCGCTTTGACAATTTGCCTTTGCCATCGGGTTTTAAAATTAAAGGCAAGTGCGCAAATTGAGGCATTTCATCAAGCCAACCAAAAGCTTTATAAATCAAAACGTGGTGCCCAGCACTTGGCAGCCATTCCTCACCTCGAATAACGTGCGTAATTTTCATCAAATAATCATCTACAATGTTTGCCAAATGGTAAGTCGGCATACCATCTGCTTTCATCAACACCTTATCGTCTAATTCGTTTGTATTAAAAGATACTTCTCCCCTGATTATATCATTCAATTTAACAACTTGGTTTTCAACCATTTTCAAACGAATGACATACGGCTCTCCGTTGGCTATGCGTTGTTTTACATCATCTGCCGATAGGGTGAGTGAGTTTTTCATATTGCCGCGAGAACCAATGGAATAAGATTGATTATCTTTATCTTTTAGGCTTTCACGCATGGCTTCAAGTTCTTGGGGCGTATCGAAAGCATAGTAAGCATGACCCGTTTCAACCAACTTTTCGATATGCGCCTTATATATATGCGAACGCTCAGATTGGCGATAAGGCGCAAATTGCCCTTCGCCAAAACCAACCCCCTCAGTAGGTTCAATACCACACCATTTTAAAGCTTCAACAAAATAGGCTTCGGCACCGGGAACATACCGATTTTGGTCGGTATCTTCGATGCGTAAGATAAAAGTGCCGCCCTGTTTTTTAGCTAAAAGATAGTTAAATAAAGCGGTGCGGATGCCGCCAATATGCAATGCCCCTGTCGGGCTGGGTGCGAAACGAACTCTAACGCTCATCTAAGGGTGATTTATAAAATATTTTACAAATAAGATAAAAATATATTTCCGAAAACAAATAAATACAGGCAGCACATTAACAATTCAAGGCGTTTCCTTTTAAAGCATATATCTCCTTGATAATATCCATTCGGAACAGTGTTGACGCTATAGTGTTAAAAACATGCAAAGTTAGTTTTTTTGATAAAACTCTTGCTTCAAAAATACAATCAGTTAAGAAATAACAAATTATAATCGCATAACTTATTAAAATTCACGTAATTATGTATCTTACTAAAACACCACGACTGCTACAAAGTCTGCTTCCAGCCTATACTTGGCGCATTTCAACAGAAGAAAAAGTATTGTATTTAACTTTTGATGATGGTCCTGTTCCTGAAGTTACGACTTGGGTTTTGGATACTTTGCAGGCTTATAATGCCAAAGCCACGTTTTTTTGTGTGGGCGAAAATGTGCAAAAACACCCCTCTGTATTTCGTCAAATTTTGGCAGAAGGACATGCCGTTGGTAATCATACGTTTCACCATCTGAATGGTTGGAATTCTGAAAATATTTCCTATTTCCATAATATTCGCCATTGTGCCCGCTTGGTACAATCCAAACTTTTCCGCCCACCTTACGGACGCTTAACGCCTAAACAAACGCAGTTTTTGACGCGCCACTATCAAATTGTGATGTGGGATGTGCTGAGTGGTGATTTTGATGAGCAAATCAGCAATGAACACTGTCTTAACAATGTACTTTTAGGGGCAAAACGGGGTTCAATTATTGTTTTTCACGACAGTTTGAAAGCTGCTGAACGCATGAAATATGCCCTACCGCGTGTTTTAGAACATTATGCTGCAAAAGGTTATCGGTTTGAAAGCTTGAAAACGGTTTTGAAAGAAACGGAAAAGAGACATGTTGAAGTTGAAGCAGCAATGGCTTAAATTAATGAGCAGATTTACTAAATTTAAAAAATTTAGTAAATCTTTTACCACTAAAAAATATAAGCCGTTTGAAATGTCAAATAATGACTGCGTAAGGCAAAGAATCCGCCTGCTAACGGGTCATTTGGGTATTTTTCAGGATTAAAAAGTTTGTTAAAAGATTTGGCAACGCGAGACGATAAGCTCCAGTGAGGATTGATAAAATAATGGAGACCTGCCGCAAAGCTTAAGTCATTTGTAGCAAATTTATCTAAAACAGGGGCGTGAAAAAAACTGGGGTTGGATGTTGCTTTGAATAAACGTCCATACACAAGTCCGATTGAAAACCCCACTTTATAATATTCCTGTTCATCATCCGATTTTTTTCGCCAATCTCGAATATTCAATAAAACGGGTACTTCCAAGTAATTTAAAGTACACGTTCGGTTTATTGCCGATTCCCTTTCAGTTGTGCGGCTACCGCGTTGGCTAAGCAATATCTCTGTCGAAATCTGATACCGCCCTTTCAGTTCTATTAAAACGCGTGCCCCAGCATTTAAACCTACTTTGTTGTAACCTGCCGAAGCGTCGCCATCAATTTGAGCCGCATTAAAACCCACCACTATGCCCCCTTTGAAACGGCTTTGTGCGTGTAAAACATTGATTGTCAATGCTGTGATAGTAAAAATAATAAAAGCGATTTGTATTCGTTTATGAAACATCTTTAAGAATTTTTTGTAAAATTACAGCAAAATTACGGTAATTTGCTTTGTAAAAACACCCCCTTCCCATAGGGACTCCTACGGAGCAGTATTTTCTCTATTTCAAATATGAAAAAAATAATCATCATAGGTCCCGCACATCCTTTGCGAGGCGGTTTGGCTACTTTCGATGAAAGGCTTGCACAAGCGTTTCAGCAACAAGGGCATCAAGTAACTATTTACACCTTTAGCTTGCAATATCCCAATTTTCTTTTTCCCGGTAAAACCCAATACAGCAACGAGACTAAACCACAAGACCTTGATATCCAAGTAGTTATAAATGCGATTAATCCTTTCAATTGGTTTTTAGTAGGTCGTCGCATTGCCCATGAAAAAGCAGATTTGGTGATATGTCGCTTTTGGTTACCTTTTATGGCTCCTTGTCTGGGAACAATTTTACGGCTTGTAAAACGCAATCGCCTATCGAAAATTGTGGGCTTAATAGATAATATTATTCCCCATGAAAAAAGGTTTGGTGACCGTCCTTTTGCTCATTATTTTGCTAAAGCATGTGATAGTTTTATCGTCATGAGCCGTTCTGTGGAGGAAGAAATGAAACAATTTACATCAAACCCTTGTCTTTATATTCCGCACCCCATTTATGATAATTATGGTGAAAAAGTGAATCGCACTGAAGCGTTAAAACATTTGCAACTGTCTGATAGTCAACGCTATATTTTATTTTTTGGTTTTATTCGCCGTTACAAAGGTTTGGATTTGTTGTTGGAAGCCATGAATACTGAGGGGGTAAAAAAAACGGGTGTGAAACTACTTGTGGCTGGGGAGTTTTATGATGATGAAAAATTTTATACAGATTTGATACACACGCAAGGCATTGACAATCAAGTGATTATAAAATCTGATTTTATACCGACCAACGAAGTGAAATATTATTTTGGGGCTGCGGATATGGTTGTACAGCCTTATCGCTCCGCAACGCAAAGTGGTATTTCACAAATCGCTTATCATTTTGAAAAGCCTATGATTGTCAGCAATGTGGGCGGTTTGCCCGAAACTGTGCCACATGGCGTAGCAGGATATGTTGTAGCACCAACCCCATCAGCTATTTCAGAAGCAATAGTTGACTTTTATGAAAATAATCGTCTCAATAGTTTTACGGAAAAAGTGAAAGAACAGAAAAAACGGTTTTCATGGGAAGCCATGACAGAAGCGTTTTTAGTAAAAAAAACTATGATGCCTTTGTTTTGATTCGTAACTTTGTTGCAGAATTTTTAAATTTTAAGATAAAAAACAAACATCTCATTACTGCATGAAACAACGCTTTTATAGTTTATTCTTTCTTTTGGCTTATTCAAGTGCTATTTCTTTATATGCCCAAAGATTGCCTTTCAATTTTAGTGCAAAAGGCATTTTAACATTATCCGATGCAGATATGGCGGCTTCCGCTTATGTGGATGGCGATTTGAAAACAAATTCTTACGAATTTGACCAATTTTCGGCAATAAAATGGCATAATACGGCAAACGACATTCTTGTCAAATCTTTAAATATTCCCAATTCGGTTACCAATTTGCCTAAAGGTTTAGAAATTTCACCTGATGGTAAAACCGCATTTGTGGTGAGTCCACGCGGTAGTTTGCCCCGCACTATTCAGCAGGTGAAAAATATCTTAACTGATTTTCCTCCTTTAAGTAAACTTTATGCCGTTGATATTTCAGATTTGAATAATCCCCGTTTATTAGATTCTATTGATGTCGGGCAGATACCTCTGAGTGTAGATATGCGGACAAACGGGGATATGCTGGCAATTGTTACAGAGCAAGCGAACAATGAGGTTGTTTTAGTAGAATGGAAAAATAACCGTTTTGCTTCTGTCAATAAATATCCTTCAGGTTTCAGCGGCAAATCCCGTATTACAGATTGTGAATGGGATCCAACAGGTAAATTTTTAGCGGCTACCCTTGAAGAAACCAACCAAATTGTTTTGTATTACATCCGTATTTTTCCCAAAGGTATTGCCTTTAAACAATTTGGAGAGCCTGTGACGGTGGGTAAATTTCCTGGATTGGGACATTGGACACCCGATGGGCGGTTCTATATTGTGTCGGACTTAAACTGGAACACTTCGGACATTCAATCTAATATTTTTTCCATTAGTTTTGATATGGATGAAGGGCGTAATCATAGATTGATAAGCACCGCCAAAGCGGGTCTTCATGCTGAGGCTTTTGCGATAAGCCCCGATGGACAATACATCGTAGCTGCCAATATCAGAGAAAGCCATCGCCCTATCAATG
The DNA here is from genome assembly GCA_043756725.1 of Saprospiraceae bacterium. Taxonomy (GTDB): domain Bacteria; phylum Bacteroidota; class Bacteroidia; order Chitinophagales; family Saprospiraceae; genus JAAFJT01. The sequence goes on along the minus strand of JAYUQN010000652.1, from coordinate 3,676 downwards.
ACCCAAAGTTTACGGCTTATAGTTCATTGTCTCTTTTAAGGCTCAATACTGAGGGGGGGCTAAAAACATTAGGGGAATATGAATTTCAAGGCATTTTTCCTCAAAGTGTTGATTTTGATGCCCAAAGTGCCATGTTGGCTGTGACTGTTTTTGATTATTCAGATTTAAATACAAAAAGCAAAGGCGGTATTGAGTTTTGGCAATTGGAAAAAGGGGAAAAACCTGCGCTGAAACATACAGGTTTTAAAATTGCAATGCCAAGAGGTACACATATTGTGAAAATAATTCGATAACTGTATTATCTACTTTGAAGTACAATCGCACATTTAGGAAATTTTAAAAATTTCCTAAATGTTGATAATCAATGATTTATAAATTTTTTACCATAAAACAGATAATGTTGTTTGTTAATAATAAAAATTTAAAATGATGAAAAAGCAAATTTTAATCGTTCTCTTTTCTATCTTTTTTACGACATTGAAAGCGCAAACCGCAGAAGACTCTGTGAAAGCCGTTATAAACCAATTTTTTCAAGGCATGAAAAAAGCGGATACCACACTCATCAGAAACACCATGACAGAGGGGGTCATTTTTCAAACCATTGCCCGAACCAAAGAAGGTAATATGACTGTCCGTTCTGAAAATGTCAATGATTTTCTCGCTTTTGTCGCCAAACAACCCAAAGATGCCGTAGATGAACGTATCACTTTTGATATGGTGCGCGTTGATGGCAATTTAGCATCTGTTTGGACACCCTATAAATTTTACATGAATGAAAAATTTATGCATTGTGGCGCAAATTCTTTTCAATTGGTGAAATTGGATGGCTCTTGGAAAATTCAATACCTTGTTGATACACGGCGAAAGCAAGGGTGTGAATAAATTTATATTAAAAAAATAAATTATTTTAAAAAATTTATTTCATGAAATACCCTAAATTTGCAATAAATACATTGACCAACTTACAAACTCAACTATCATGCGATTTTCTTATTTTTTCTTGACTTTCATTTGTTTCATTTCTTGTATTGAGATAGGACGAAGTGCTTCATTTTATGTAAAAATAGAATCTCCTTCCGCATTTCAGCTTGATTGCTCTTTGCAAAATGCTGAAAATGAACCCATTTCATATCATGTCAAATTGAAAAACCCATCGGGCGATGCCTATTTTGCTTTTGATATAGAAAAACCACAAATGGTTCGTTTTCAATACCAAACGACTGTTTTCATGCTCTATATTGAGCCTCAAAATGATTTAAAAATCTTTTTTAAAGCACGGGATGTCCATAAATCTTTGCGATTTGAGGGCTTAGGTGCTGAAAACAATAATTGTATCGCCCAGTTTTTTCAACATTTTAGAACTGATAAAATGGGCAATTGGTATGCTGAATACCTTAAACCTGATATAGATGCTGTTACTGAAAGCCGTGCAAGAGGATTAGATGCTGAGCGTTATTTAAGCATTGTGCACAGTGAAAAAGAAGCAGAACTTGATTTTTTGAATAATTGGAAAGAGCGGATAAACAAATATTTGTATTCCTATCTCTGGAAAGAAGTGGCTTATACCAACGACACGAAACTTTACGCCTATTTTTTGCTGAACGATTATCTCTCTAAAGATGAAATGCGACAGGTTTCTGCTAAGTTTTTTAGCAATCAAGGATTTAATTACACAGACTATGAGCGCAATGAAACACCTGTTTTCATCAATGCTTTAAAAACATATATCCATTTTCAAGCTGTAGCTGCCAAATATGAAGCAGATGCGAAGACTTTGTACGACATTATCAGCAATAAATTAAGTGGGTATGATAAGTTTTATTGCCAAAAAGAATTGCTTTTGGAGGCTTTTAATAAAACACAAGATGCCACGTTAGTCAAACAAAAATATGAGGTTTTCTATAAAACGTGCCCTTTCAAGGAGTTGATTAAGTCATTACAATTTGCTTTTGATACCCAATTGGATGGCATCACCCGTGAGCAAGCACCCGATTTAGAATTTGACCAAGAGAATGGGTTTGTTTCACGCCTTTCAGCCTTTAAAGGTAAGGTCGTGTATGTCAGTTTTTGGGCGAGTTGGTGTAAACCGTGTATTGAGAGTTTTCAAAAATATGCCGATATGCGACAAAAGCTGCAAGGTGAGGGCATTGTACTTTTAAATTTGAATATTGATGATGATATAATTAAATATCGTACAGCTTCTGCCCGACTTTCTTTAGCAGGTATCAATGCGCAACCCATAGATATGGCAAAGGCGAAGCAGCTTTTCAATGTCTATTCTATTCCCGCTTATTTCATCGTTGATAAAAATGGCAATTTTGCAACTTTACCTAATAAAGAAGGAAGAAATGTAGTAGAAGAATTTAAAAAATTGGCAATGGAAAACTAATATTAAAGGACAATGGATAAAGGACAAATGACAATCCGCTTAATTGCAGATTGTTCATTGTCATTTGTTCATTGAAGTTTAAAGGTTGATTCTTAAGGCAATATTGTGCGTGCCATTCCACGGCTTTGTATGAAGATAGCCATAATCAATGGATAGTTTTTGAGAACCTGTTTTGTTAAAAGGCAATTCAACACTCACCCCTGCGCAAAGACCTGTATAAACTGACTTGTTAAGGTTACTTGGGCTTGTGCCAACTTCATAGCGGTATCCACCACGCAATCCGAAATAATTACCGATTGATAATTCTAAAGCACCGCCGACTTCATCTCTTGAAAAAGCATTGGATGTGAAATTGGTAATAGCCGTTAAGCGCATTTTTTCTGCGGGTAAAATATCGTACGCGGCACCAATATTGAGTTGTGAAGGCAATTCAAAACGTGCACCTTTGTTTGAGTAGGTCAAATTGTAAGATTGAGTGCCATCAGGATTCAAGCCTTGCACATTTAAGCCTTGACCACCAAAACGCATGGGTGACCCAATATTACGTAAGTTTATACCAAATTTAAAACGTTCAGGGTATGTTTCAGACCCTGTTGAGTATTGTACACCTGCATCCAATGAAAAACCAGAAGCAGAAATATCCGCCAAAGTTTCATTAATGAACCGCACTGTTACGCCTACGGATACTTTTTTATCGAAAGTATGAGCATAAGACACGCCCAAATTGAAGAAAGTGGGCGCAAAAGTTGCGCCTGTGCCTTCGGGTAAAGCATTGGTTGTAACCGGTATTTTACCAAAAGATAGGGCGTTGATACTGATACCCAAAACGCCTCCTGAATTGATACGTGAAGCCAAGCCCAAACTATTGAGAGCCAAGCCTGTCCCTTGAAGATAGATGGAATGACCCATCCCAATTTCTGTTTTACCGATGCGCGATAAACCTGCCACATTGAGCGAAAGTGCTTCTACACCCCTCACCGAAGCAGTGTTCATAGCATGTAAACCCACAGATCTTGCCCACGGATTTAGTAACAATTCATAAGCTCCTGCTTCCCCTTGTCGGTCGGGATTACCTGAAAAAGCAGTTGTTGCTATCAAACAAAAAAGGAGGCTTATTAATATATTTTTATTCATAATTATTTGATTATCAATCAATTTGAGTTTTTTCATTGAAAATACTGAGGGGGGTATAAATTGTTGTATTGTTGTATTGTTGTATTGTTGTATTGTTGTATTGTTGTATTGTTGTATTGTTGTATTGTTGTATTGTTGTATTGTTGTATTGTT
>JAYUQN010000651.1:0-3373 GCA_043756725.1 Saprospiraceae bacterium | reverse complement strand
CTTGTGGGTTTACATTTAACGTATCAATTGAAAGAGAATTGGCAGATGAAAGCCTTTTCAGGCAGACAAAAACAGCAGTTTGACCTCTACAAATCCACGCTAAATGGCTTCAATACTGAGGGGTATGTTTCAATGAAAAATATAGCCTTAGCACCCGGTTTTGGTATCGTTCACCGCAATTTAGATGATGAAACGGTCAATCAGCTTATCAATGCTTTGGCAACTTACTCTAAAGCCGATAGTATTGGCGCAAAATTTAATACCTACGCTTTCACCGCTTATAATACGTTGAGCGCAGGCAAATGGACTTGGTATGTAGAAGCAGCCCATAAAACACCCGAAGCGCTGTTTGACCCTTTTGCAGTTAAAATTAACCGAGATGGGAGTTTGACAGAAGGCAAGTTTATAAACCGTTCAGGGTCAATCATTTATAGCAATTTAGGCTTTGCTACGGAGGGCTTGGGCGTGACACTTGAAGGCAAATTGACGAGGGGTTTCACTTTCAGAACCACCCCTTTTGCAACGCTCAATCGCGGCACTATCAATTTTTTACCACCCATGAGTCGGCAAAACACCTATCGTCTGACGGCTCGTTATGTTCCTGCTACACAAGAGTTGGGTGAAAAAGCACTACAATTAGATGTGAAATATGCCCCCAAAGAAAGCATTAATATTGATTTTAACATAGCCAATATTCAAAATTGGGACAATGAATTGCTTTATCGTGAACTGTTTTTAAGCGTTTTAATGAAAAAAGAAAAAGCCCAAACTACAATAGGTATACAGCATCAAAATTACAATCAACGCATCTATGAAGTGAAACCCAAAGTAGAAAATGTGAAAACCTTGACGCCTTTTGTAGAGTATTTGTACAAATTGAGTGATAAAAAAGCCTTGCGACTCGAAGCACAATACATGGCAACTCAACAGGATTATGGCACATGGATTTTCGGATTGGCAGAGTACAGCGTTGCGCCTAATTGGATTTTCACCGTTTCAGATATGTACAACGTGCAACCCAAAAAGACAGCCAAAGCGTTGCATTATCCTACTTTATCAGCAGCTTTTACGCAAGGCGCCAATCGTTTTTCATTGGCTTATGTGAAACAAGTGGAAGGCGTGGTGTGTACGGGCGGCATTTGTCGTTTGGAGCCTGCGTTTAGTGGTTTTCGGTTTACACTCAATTCTGCATTTTAAAAATAAAGCCACCGATTAGACCTAATCAGTGGCTTTAACGAGTTATAAAACTTATTTTCGAACACTATTATTTCTTCATGTTTTTCACTTCTTTTTTCAATTCATCAATTTGCTTTTGTTGATTGATGATATAAAGTGTCAATTCTTCTATTTTTTCAAGTAATTTGGCATTCATAGTGCCCACTTCTATACCGTCTTTCTTAACTTGTTCTGCACTTGGCAGATTCGGCAAATGACCATTTTTTTCAATAAATTTCTCCACTTTACTGAGGGGTGTCAATTTGTAGTTTTTAGCAAACACATAGTCAGGCCAGTTTGGAAGCGTTGTTATAACCACTTTTTCAGCAATAATATCACCCCCTACGGCTAATCTGTAGTTACCCGTAGTAGGCAATAAATTGGTGTTGATAGTAATTGCTTTTCCAACATTGACGATGCCGTTGTCTTTGATTCTCATTCTTTCAACTGGGTCATAGCTAAAATCACCACTTCCATTAGAATTGATACCAAAAACCATATCAAACTTGTGTTGCCCAGCTGAGCCAATAAGCGTTCCCACATATTGAGATTTGATAGCTGCTGCAATATAATTATTGCCAAGTTGTGGTGGAGCATTATCGCTGTAAGACATTAGCAAGCCACCTGTATATTGATTGGGTTCAATCCTTATTCTGGTACTTGCCGTAAAATCAATAGCATTAGCATAAAAATTACTTGGGCTGTAAAGTGCTTTTGCGCCAATTTCAGCATATCCTGACCAGTTTTGGGCATAATATACATGTAATTGCTTATGTGTCGTGTTTGCCGTTGTACCTAACACTTGACTACTTAATCTACCGTGTGTTTTAATTGTAAATCCTCCGCTTTGCCCACTTAAAATGGTATAGTCTTTTTTAAAAGTACCTGTTCCTGTTCCATCATCTCCTGAAAAATGTATAGACGGATCGACGGTATTGACATCGCCATTTAACCGCAGCCGTGGATTATTTCCTTCCAATTTTAGCTCTGGCTCACCAAGGCTTGTTATTTTCAGACTTCCATCAACAGTTAATCTGTCCTCTATTGTAGAACTTGTACCGATACCTACATTACCCATCATTCTAAGCTTACCATTGACGGTCAAACTATCAGTCGTTGTATTTGAGCCAATGCTTGCATTTCCTGTTACTCTCAATCTGCCATCTACGTTCAATCTTTCAGTAGTTGGCTCTGCACCTATGCCGACATTACCCGTTCCCCCAATAGTTAATCTTTTTGTATTAGCGGTGTTAAATTCAATACTTTCAGCAGCATCAGTAGAAATGATAAAGGGTGCACCTGAAATTTTACTAAGATACGCATCTCGTGTGATAGAGGCATCACTTATGCCATCACCTTTGAAAAAAGCGAATAATGCGCCTATATTAGCTTGATTTTTATAACGCAATACAAAATTAGTATTATTTAAACTTGCAAAATCCCCAACTCTTAAATCGCCTCCCGTGAGATTTAAAGCGTTAGAGAAATTAAAATTAGTCGCAGTAAGATTATTAACAGTCAAACTGTTATTAATTTTAGCATTATCAACAGTTAAGTTCTTCGTTTTAATACCATTATTGACACCTACTGAATCGGCTCTTAAGTGGACAGTATTGAGACCATTTTTTACTTTGATGGAGTCAACTGTTAGCGTATTATTAATTGTTACAGTGTTATTAAATACTTCTTGGTCTCCGTGAGTTATTACAACTTGAGCATAAGAAAAAACAGATCCCATTAAAAAGAATGTAAAAATAAGTGATCGCTTCATTGTTTTGTAATTTTGAAATTTTAAGGAAAATTATTTTTTTACTATAAATATTGGTTTTTGAGAAATTTCCGACTTTTCTTTGATACAATAACAGCGTCAAAGACTTTGTATAAGTCAGAAATTAATTATCAACATTGAAAATGTCGTATGATTCATAAATAAGGTAGTGGTTTTTGTAATAGTAACGAACGTACTTACGGATGTTTAGTGTTTATTAATGACAAGCCGCTCGCTTTTTACCGTATCATTAATTTTAATACTCACCAAATACAAGCCTGTTGCCCAATCGTTGCAATTGATAAAAACCTGTTGAATGCCTTTGTTTAAGGCATAAGGTTTTGTCCATTGAACGCCACCCAGCGTGTTGAAAACAACGATTTCAGCTTT
>JAYUQN010000650.1:0-3374 GCA_043756725.1 Saprospiraceae bacterium | reverse complement strand
AGCGGAAGGATTCACATTTTCATCTATGCCGCCATGTGTAATCAACAATTTGCCTTTCAGTTTGCTTGCCATAGTGATATTCGATACTTGATGATAGGTGGAATCTACGGGCCAACCCATATACATTTCGGGCCACCAATCTTTTTCCATTCTAAAATCATGGTCGGCTGAACTGGCAACGGCAACTTTATAAAAATCGGGGTATTCAAGCATGGCATGACCTGCATCATAACCGCCTGCCGAATGACCGAAAATACCAACTTTTGTGGTATCAATCCAAGCATATTTACGACCCAATTCTAAGATAGCCAAGCGGTGGTCTTCGAGGTTTTTACCCATATTTTTATACGAAACATTGTGAATTTCATAAGAGGCACTTTGTCCTGTGTGTATAAGTATAGACTTATTACCACCGCCAAAAGGATTGACTCCTTTATGTATCCAAATAGCATCAACATCCACACGGAGGCAAGTAGGCAATCTGCCGATGATTGTGCCGTATTTGGTGGCTTCGATTGATGCAGCGGCAACACTCCCAAATTCAGGGTTAATTTGAGCTTCTGAGGTAATACCGTCACTCCACACAATGTCAAACAAATAAGCATTAATTGTTATAAAAGCAGGCACTCTTCTGTCATATACAACACGCATCCCTTGTCCCGTATATGTTGAACTTACAAAAGTCGTAGGGTCAGATGAAGTAATAATATGGGGGTCAATAAAAATAGTCCCAGAGTAGGGTGGTTGAGCCAAGACGGTGAAAAAACAAAAAGCATTAAAAATCACTATCAACAAGTAGGTTTTATTTTTTTTCATTTTAGAACTTGTTTTATTGAATAAAAAATAAGAGAAATACTGAGGGGGTAGTTTTGAGTTTTTCCCAAAGTGCCATGTATTTGCCTGTGTAAATAACCTAATAATTATTTTAAAATGAGTCAAATACTGAATCGTATTTGATTTCGGCTTTGGCTATTGCGACAAGCCACTTGATAAAATATCCAAAAGAATCCATGATAATTTGATTAAATGCGAGCAATAGAAACAGCACAATTATCAGATATCCGTATAGAAATCCTGTTTGGCGGTCAGGGTTTTTTTGACTTGTTTTCATTTTTTATATGGGTTAAAAAAGCTGATTGAGCGTAATTATTTAATCAAAACCGAATAATGTTAGAAGTTTTAGGGTAGGTCGGTTTGGGCTTTTTTTTATGTCTTTTAAAAGCATAAAAATTTTTATTTAGAGGGAAGGTGTCTGCAACAAAAAGTGCACATTTGGAAGCATGCACAAAATCAGGTATCAACTTGTCGTTTTGATTGTTACTAAAAATTTGGATGGGTTGACAAGCGCAATTGGGTTTTATAAACATTTCTGTAAAGTATTGCCCTTGTGCAAAACCTGTTGTAGTGTAAAAAAGTAGATATAAGGGTATCAGGGTGTAATTTTTCATTTTCATCAGTTTATAGAAGTAAATATAAGGGAAAATTTTGATTATTGTCAAAATTATTCAGCTAATCATGAAAATCTTGTAACATCGTAAGGCGTAAATCATTCAAACGTTTGCGGTAAATAGCGTTATTATATTTACCCGCTTTTCCAACAAGTGAGGGCTTTTCCAAACTTATATTCTGAAACGCAATGTGTGACAATTGCCGTTTATCAAAGAGTGGGTCAGCGTATGGGTCAATAGTTTCAACAGGCGGAACGTTGTATTTATTCTCCAATTCGGAAGACTGCTGTTTTAATGATTTAAAATCAAAAGGATTAGAAATGGGCTTCACGGGTTGGTAAGAAGTTTTTTGTGCAACCAGTTGAACACTTAGGAAAAGGGCGAAGATTAAGGTGTTTGTTTTCATTTTTTTTAAAATTAATGGTCATAAAATTTAAGGTTAAAACTAACAAATGTTAATGGGTCTGATTAAAGAAAAATCATCTTAAAAGCACCCCCTCTCCATAAGAGTCCCTTCGGACAGTATTTTGTCATCGGGGGTGCTACTTTCATTTGGATTTTTGTTTTTCAATTATTAAAAAGTACGTCGGATACTACTTAGCCGTATCACGGACTTTAGTCCGTAAACGTATAAAAACAATAAATACAGTAAGTAAGTAGTAGAATTGAAATTAACGCTGTTATTGACTAACCACGTCCTTTAGGGCGTGGGCTATTAGGCTTTAGCCACTTAACTTTTTGGCATTAAGATGACCGGCTAAAGCCTAAGAATGATTTAATTTCTGCCCCACGCCCTAAAGGGCGTGGTTTTCAATTCGATTACTTACACGTAATTAATTCCGAATTTTAAAACCAAGCTGATTAAGACACGTATTAATATTAAGCCACAAGGTTGGCTAAATGGTAAATATTATTCTTAAAATATATTGTTAAACTTTAAACACACTTCTAATGTTCAAAATCTTCAATATCACTGCTATATTGTTTATTTTCTCCTTTTCGATGCTTGCACAAAGTAATTTTGTTGAGGGAAGTATCGTTACGCTTAAAAATGATACGATACTCGGGCAAATTGATTATCCAGAATGGGTTTTCAACCCTAAGCAAATTCGTTTTCGGACAGATAACGCTACTCAAGGTAAAATTTACACCTATAGAGATATTAAAGCCTTTCGTATTTTTTATAAAAATGAGCAATACGAAAGCAGTATCATTTCAATGCATCCAGAACCGATAGACGCAGCAAAACTAAGACGTTATACTTCCATTGACAGTATAGATACAGATTATAAAGCCATCGTAGACACGGCTTTTTTGCGAGTATTGGCTAAAGGGCGTTTAAATCTTTTTGAATTACAATACAACCAATACCAGCCCCATTATTTTATACAGAAAGATAAAGAAAACGTCATAGAATTGATTCGCAGAAGGGTATTAATACAAAATCGAGACTCTTTTTCTGTCTATACATTTGAGAACTACAAAAACCAAATCGGTCAATTAACTTCAGATTGTTCTATAAAAGGTGTAAATTTTTTAAGACTCCTTTATCAAAATAACGATTTGGTGAAAGTTATTAAGCAATACAATGAATGCACCAAAGAATCCTATTATGCTATGAAGGAAGAAAAAGGTAATAGGTATTTTTCAATGATGCTTGGTGTTATGCGTCCCAGAAGTATAATTCAAGACCCTTTTAGAAGTTTTCTAAATGCAAAGGGCATAGAAGATGTTCGGTCAAATAAAACATTGCCTTTATTGTCTTTATCTTTTGAGCAAAATTTCAATAGGCTAAACAACAAATTGGGTATTGGAGAAGAACTGAATCTAGCTTATGTGGATGTAACCCATAAAAAAGTATTCGCATACAGCGGTGATAAAATATTTGCATATTCTATGCAGTCGTGGGCTGTCAAAGCAAGCGGT
>JAYUQN010000649.1:0-3376 GCA_043756725.1 Saprospiraceae bacterium | reverse complement strand
CTCAAATGCGCTAAAGGTGCAAGGTCACCCGAAGCCCCAAGCGAACCAAGTTGATAAATGACAGGCAAGGCGTTGTCATTAAAAAACTGAATCAATCGCTCTAAAGTATTAACATGGATGCCAGAATGACCATACGCAAGGCTCTGTATTTTCAATAAAAGTATGAGTTTCACCACTTCGGGCGGCACTTCATCCCCCATGCCACACGCATGAGAGCGTACCAGATTTTCCTGCAAAGTCGTAATGTCTTTATCTGAAATACGGACATTGCAGAGTGAACCAAAACCCGTATTGATGCCGTAAAAAAGCTGATCAGACTGCTTTAATTTGTTTTGTAAAAACTGATAGCACACCTCCGTATCTTGGCGCGCTTGGTCGGAAAGAGCCAAATCCAATTTATTTTTCAAAATAAAATCAAGCCTTTCAAGCGTTAAAAAAGCACGGCTGATATAATGTTTGCTTTCCATAATCGTTATAATTGGGTTAGAATAGTTAATTATATTTAGCGTTTTCGTTAAATTGACATTAAAGTTGCGTTAAAGTTGGGTTAAAAATTAAGTAAAATTAATTTTTTTAAAATGATAAGAGATTGATTTTCAATTTTTTATATGTTTTAAACTTTAAAATATTGAAAAATAAGCTTGATACTTAGGTGTATGTTTTGCGTCTAAATAGTGAAAAGGGCTTAAAAATGATTAATTTTGTGTGTGAAATCCTTATATTTATTAAATAAAATAAAACTTAATTTATGATAAATAAAATTTTTCTTTCAGCAGCAACTGCCCTGTTCCTTTCGTTCTCTCTAAATGCCCAAAAGATTGCGGTTATTGACATTACCCAAGTGCTTAACTCTTTGCCTACTTACAAACAAGCACAAGATGAGTTGGACAAAGTAGCCGCAAAATGGCGCAGTGAAATTGCTCAGAAGCAAGATATTATTAAAGGTATGTACAACCGTTATCAAGCAGAGCAAGTGCTTTTAAGTGCAGAAGCCCGCAAGCAACGGGAAGACGAAATAATGAACAAAGAAAAAGAAGTTCGTGAAGACCAACGCATCAAGTTCGGACCAGAAGGTGAGCTTTTCCGCAAACGTCAAGAACTCGTCAAACCTTTGCAAGATAAAGTATATTCTGCTATTGAGCGTTTTGCTACTGAAAAAGGCTATGATTTGGTTTTAGATAAAAGCGGCTCGTCAGGCATCATTTTCTCCAATGCTACTTACGATAAAACCAATCAAATTTTAGATTTGGTGAAAAAAATGTAATGTCTAATTGTTTAAGGGCTGAATTGTTAAATTGTTATTAAAAAACAATACAACAATCTAACAATACAGCAATTAAAACAATTTCATACCTTTGCAAGAATTTTTTAAAAATTATTTTATAACAAGCAATCTTAGTAAAAAAGTTTTAGACTCGACAATGAAGAGAACAGTAAAAACAATAGCATTCACTCTTTTCGCTTGCGCTGCAATGGCACAAGCTCCAGCTGCACAAAAAATCGGTTATCTTAACGCACAAGCGATATTGGCAGATATGGCAGAAGTAAAAGCGGCTGAATCACAGTTAGAGGCTTTCGGCAGGCAATTATCTGTAAAAGACTCAATCATGGTAACAGCTTTTCAAGTAAAAGCGCAAGCTATTGGTGAAAAGCAGCAAAAAGGCGAATTAGCTCCCATTCAATTGGAACAAGAAAAGAAAAAATTGGAAGCAGAACAAGCCCAAATTCAACAATTTGAGCAAGGCATGCAACAAGAATTGGCTAAAAAACGCCAAGAATTGCTCCAACCTATCTATGACCGTGTGAATAAAGCTATCACAGAAGTCGCTAAAGAAAATGCTTATACGTATGTCATTGATGCAACCGCAGGCTCTTTGTTGTTTGCGGATGATAAAAACGATTTGCAAAACCTTGTGCGTAAAAAAATGGGCTTACCAGAATTACCTGCAACTGGAAAATAATAGATAAAAAGAAAGGTTTATCTAAAGAGTTTTATACTCTGACATTGGCGGCTTTTTAGTCGCCAATGTTGTTTTATTAAGACTATTGCGATACTTTTGTGAAAACTCTCCCTTACTTTTGTTGTAAATTATTTTACAATGACAATCCTAATCGTAGAAGATGATATTAATATCGCTGAACTTATCGCCATTCATTTGCGCGATTTGCCAGCTATCACAACCGCCAAACACAACGGGTGGCAAGGCTTAGACGAAGCTTTGACTGGGAAATACGATTTATTGATTCTCGACCTCATGTTGCCGGGTTTAAATGGTATTGAGATATGTCGGCAAGTTCGTAAAAAATTGCCCCAATTGCCTATTCTAATGCTCACCGCTAAATCTGAAGAACAAGATAAAATCCTCGGTTTAGAAACAGGGGCAGACGATTATTTGACCAAACCCTTTAGCGTGGGCGAGTTGACAGCCCGCGTGAAAGCCATTATGCGTCGCACACAAGTGCAAGCAAAAGACTTAGAGAAACGCCAAATTCGCATACAAAGAGGTGATTTGTCTTTAGATTTGGAGAACCATACCGTCATGCGGGGCGCAAAACGTTTGGATATAACATCCAAAGAATTTGAACTCTTACATCTTTTCATGCAAAACCCTGGACGGAGTTTCACCCGCCAACAAATATTAGATGAAGTGTGGGGCGAACAGTTTGCAGGTTTGGAGCATACCGTGAATTCACACATCAATCGCTTGCGAGCAAAAATTGAAGAAAATGCAGCAGATCCCAAATATATTTTGACCGCTTGGGGTATAGGTTATATGTTTAATGACGATATTTAGGAAAAATTTTCACTCAAGATGGCAGAACAGAAACTTATGCGCTCGGGGCGTATCCGTAGAATTATGCTGACCGTTATGACAGGTTTCATTTTTTTGATTCTCTATTTTACGGTTTGGTCTTATTATCATTCAATCAATCAAGCTGAAACAGCCAGTTTGATGCGCTTAGCAGGCATTGCCAACTCTTTGGCTTTACAGATAGATGGCGATGCGCATCAAAAACTGATGGAACACTATCAAGAGAAAGATGCTATTAAAACCCGAGAACAAGACAGTAGCTATCTTTCCATTCATCAGCTTTTAGCAAGGAATTATCAAGCAAATATGCTCAAAACGCCTGTTTATACCATCGTTCACGATACTGTATCAAAAAACTACGCTTTTGGTGTTACTTCTTCAGAACAACCGTATTTTCGACACACCTACAACTCTGCTCCAAAACTTTTAATGGAGAAACACGCAGAAGGGGGCATGATTCCGATGTATAAAGATGAGTTTGGCATGTGGCTTTCTGCTTTTGCCGCTATTAAAAACAGGGAGGGTAAAGTCGTGGCAATGGTGCAAGCGGATGAAAAATTTGA
>JAYUQN010000648.1:0-3377 GCA_043756725.1 Saprospiraceae bacterium | reverse complement strand
TCATCGCTGAAAATTTTGAAGATGCACTTTTAAAATTGGCGCAAGTGCCGGGTACTTTGATTCAACTCTCCGTAAAAACAGAAAATGGGCTTGACCGTTCTATTATTCAACCCCTTTTGGAAGCACATGCGGGCATCATTCCACCCATTATGCCTATTTTTACGAACGATACTGAGGGGGGGCAAAATGAACGAGTAATTGACTTAAATGATGTTGAAAAAATGTTTAAAGACTATTTTAAATTTAAACATAAAAGTGAGCCTTCGGAAGATTTGATGCTGATTTTGAAGGAAGTCATGGGTCATGATTAATTTTCTGATGTTAAGCAGATATGACTAACTACGCCTTTTAAGGCGTAGTTGCGAGTCCAAAATTTATCACGGCTTCAGCCATTCATCTGTTAAGTTGCGTGGCTAAAGCCAAAACAAGGGCTAACATCAACACCTACGCCTTGAAAGGCGTAGTTATTCACCTCTCTGTAACCTCAGTCATTTTTTAAATCTATAAAATTTCTAAATCTCGTGATTTTATTTTACACTAAAAATAGACAAGGCAACACCGCTGTTCTGGAAGACGAGGAAGCCCGCCACGCCACCCAAGTTTTGAGGCGTAAAATCGGTGATGCCATGCAACTGACCGACGGTTTAGGCAATCTTTATACAGGTGAAATCATAGATATTGCTAAAAAATCTTGTACTGTAGGCATTAATGAAACGCACGCAGCATACAACAAACGCCCTGTGCATCTGCATATCGCTATTGCTCCTACTAAAAACATCGACCGTTTTGAATGGTTTTTAGAGAAAGCCACGGAAATCGGCATTGATGAAATAACGCCCTTGCTTTGCAAACGCAGTGAAAGAACCATCATCAAACCCGACCGTTTGAATGGCATTTTAATATCCGCCATGAAACAATCGTTTCAAACTTATTTGCCAAAATTGAATGAAGCCATTGATTTTCAAAAATTTATGAAACAAGACTTTTTACAATATAATCAAAAGCTAATAGCCCATTGCATAGATTTTGCGGATGCCCAAACTCATAACTCACAACTCATTACTCCTAACTCAGAAAAGCCCCCCCTCAGTAAAGTGTACCAAAAAGGCGAAAATGTCGTTATCTTAATTGGTCCCGAAGGCGATTTTACGGAAAACGAGCTTGGCTTGGCTTTTGAAAGAAGTTTTAAAGGCATCAGTCTGGGGCAAAATAGGTTGCGGACAGAAACGGCGGGGTTGGTGGCTTGTCATACGGTGAATGTTTTGAATATGTAATCCAAGCAAATAAACAGCAATTCTCAATATTAGTTCTAAATGTAATGTTTAATTCGAAGCACAGGTTTAGTAAACGGATTTTGAAGATTTTTTTGATTGAAATTTTTTTTTTCAAAAAAAAAATTTCAATCAAAAAAATCTTCAAAATCCGTTTACTAAACCTTCGCCATATAAAAATAATTTTCAATACCGAGAATTGCTGACGAATAAATAAAATCCCGAAGGGATTTTAATCGTAGGTATAGGAAATTACATAAAATTACTTTAATTTTGTATAAAAAATATATGATTATGACAGATGTAATTTTAGAAGATAATGTTTTAGAAAAAGATGAATTCTTAGTTCTCATAGATAAAATGGGAGAATACGCTCAAAAACAAGGCTTAACTCAAGAAATTCTTAACGAAATTTTAAACGAAGAAATAGAATATTAACACAACATCCAATTTTTCTAAAAATGCAGTCATTAAAAAAAATCGCTCTACTCAATACTTTATTAATGCTGTCATTTGTAATGCTCTCCTTTACAAGTGCTAAGCCTACCCTCAAACTTGCCCTCTTGAAATACAGTGGTGGCGGCGATTGGTACAACGATGTCAATTCGCTCAAAAATTTAGCAGCTTTTTGCAATAAAAACTTGGGGACAAATTTTGACATAGACTACGCCACTGTTGATGTAGGCAGTGCTGAAATTTACAATTATCCGTTCGTCTATATGACGGGTCATGGCAATGTGGTTTTCAGCAACCAAGAAGCGGATAACTTGCGGGCATATTTGCAAGGCGGCGGTTTCCTTTTCATCAATGATGATTTTGGCATTGACCCTTTCATCAAACCTGCGATGAAAAAAGTGTTTCCCGAAACAGAATTGGTGGAATTGCCTTATTCGCATGCGATATTTCATCAAAAATATGAATTTCCGAATGGTATTCCTAAAATCCATGAGCACGATAAAAAACCACCCAAAGGCTACGGGCTTTTGTGGCAAGGACGTTTGGTCGCTTTTTACAACTATGAAAGCGATTTAGGCGACGGTTGGGACGATGTGCACAAAGACCCCGAAGATTTGCGCCAAAAAGCCTTGCAGATGGGGGCGAATATTGTGCGGTATGTGTTTCAACAGCAGTAGTTTGTTGGTTAGGAACGTGAAAATAATAAAGTATCATTTTTGAAATTGTAAAATATTGATTTTTCCCAAGGGATGCCTTCGGCACAACGCTTTATTAATTCATCATTCATCATTTATCCCATAGGGATTCCTTTGGAATAATTCATCATTTCCTTAGTTGGTTTTAAGTTTTGAAAGATTTGTTGAAAATAAAAAAAAGCGTTCGATGGATTAGATTCCATCGAACGCTTTTTTACTTCTATAAAAACGCATTTTAGATTTGACAACTTTTTAAAAGTTGTCAAATCTCTGGAGTTATTTGAAAAAATATATAACATTAACAAAAAAATACATCCATAACTTACCCATTTCGCCTAAAATTTATGTTATATCAAAACTTTAACCCAATGTGGCAATTTATTTGCAATTCTTTTACTGACTACTCCCCGTTGTCTATTCACTTTTACCTTAGCTAGAGCAAAACCATACATTTCATCTG
Organism: Saprospiraceae bacterium; assembly: GCA_043756725.1. Taxonomy (GTDB): domain Bacteria; phylum Bacteroidota; class Bacteroidia; order Chitinophagales; family Saprospiraceae; genus JAAFJT01. The sequence goes on along the minus strand of JAYUQN010000648.1, from coordinate 495 downwards.
GCAACTACTTAACTCATTTTACCACTATGGGAATTTCAACAAAAAAAATTCACCCGCCATTGAGCTTTTGGGCTATGGCTTTGATAGGCTTAGTCCCCATTTTCGCTTTTACATCCTCACATATATTGCATGTAAAAGACCCTGCTTTTTATCTTAAAAAAGCGCAGGCATTCTTGAATCCACCTATTGCTATAGATGATACTTTGTCGCTTGATGAAAATTCACTTATACTTTTCAACCCAACGCTCAATGATACACTTAATGGTCGGCTCGAAGGTTTGAGCATCGTCCGTGCGCCTCAACATGGCACGATTGGCTTTTCAGCCATAGATACCTTGATTTATAAACCCAGTCCCAGTTATTGTGGAAAAGATACTTTGTGGTATGCCATCGCCAATGAAACCTTTACTTTTGATACCGCTATGATTGTGGTGACGGTGAGGTGTGGTGAAACCGTAATCAATCAAGTACCCGATGCCCTCAATGATGCTTTTT
>JAYUQN010000647.1:0-3377 GCA_043756725.1 Saprospiraceae bacterium | reverse complement strand
TGTGGGCAAAGCAAACGGCAAGATTCTGTGCAATGGTGGTTTTGCCTACACCCCCTTTAAGATTCGATACGGCTATTTTCATACAGTATTATTTTGGGTGCAATAATAATTGTATTTTTCCATAAAAATGTAAAAATATAAATATTATTTACTTTTTTAAATAAATAATATTTATATAGAGCTATTTACTTCTACTTTGGCACTTTTCCCAAAGGGATTCCAATGGAAAGAAAACTAAGATTTGTTTTTCAAGCTTGGCGCGAGAAAGGGGTGGTTTTTGATTTTATTGTTATGAAAAATTTTCAATTTTTCATAACAATAAAATCAAAAACCCTCTTTAGTTTTAAAGTGCCAAAGTAGAATTACTTTTTATTTTTTTTAAAAAACAAAAAATACTGAGAGGATTTTACCCCCCTCAGTATATCGAACAAATTTCTATGAAAAAAGCCATAAGCTATGGTATCATCGCAAAAGCGGCGGTACTTGAATCATCATATTCGTGCAAACGAACGCTGCCATTGGTGGCTAAAGCCGCAACATAAAGATTTTCAGCAAAAGCCGCCCCATTGCAGGCACCTAAGAATGTAGCGGCTGTCAGACCCGAACTGACGAAATGGTGGTCATGGGTCGGGCTGTCAATATTGGTGAAACTGAAACCGATAGGCGGGTTCGTAACAGGGCTATCTGTAATATGCCCCGAAGTTGCCAATACATAACCTGAATTACCTTTTGTAACCGTGAAGCTGAAATTTGCAAAATTATTCGCATGTTCCGCATGGAAACCAACTGTTAAAGGCACGTTTTTGTCGGGACCATAATTCACCATACCACATTCTGTATCAGAAGTACGGATTGTACTGCCCACCAAAACGCTGGCATTGTCAATAGACGCATCGCAACTGTTATTATCCACTCGAATCGTCATTTCAAAAGCATGAGATGTAATACCGCCTTGTGTGACTTTGGTTAAAAATGTATCAGGTGCATCCATCGTAGCAGCAGGGTTACTTGGATTTGGCACTTTGAAAACATTTTTCGCTACCGTTGTTAAAGTGAAATTATTACTCGCATCTTTTTTATAAATCTCGATGCGAATATCGTAATGCGTATTCTCCAGACCTGTTGTATCCAAAGTGGCAATTTCATAGACATCACTTGCCCACTCCCGGTTGATAACAGGGGCAACGGCTGCGCCTAAATCGTCTTCAACGTCTTCATGGGTCAATTTATAAAAATCTACACCTTGTGGGTCTTTAAGTTCATAACCTTTTGTAAAAGCCTGAACATTGGTGGATGTCACTTGCACTTCTTCTGTGTAATAGCGGAAATAGCTACCTTGATTCACAGATTTCCAATTGGCAGGCACATCCGCATCGGTTGATTTTTTATAAATACAACGATAATGTGTTGCCTCCGTGCTTGGAAAACCTAAGCCAGAATTGATACGAATTGTCAACCCTTTCCCAAAAGGACTTTGACCCCCGAAACCCATATCAATCAGACCCGTCGCATTTGTCGGTAGGTTTTTAGTCAATGTAACAGGATTGTTGACAACTCTTTGACTAATATTGGACACAATAGCACCTGAACCAATGCTAACCACTTCAAAGAAACTGGCTGTTTGAGTTGGGCGGCAACCGAAAGGTACACGTGGATCCGTAATGGTAATTGTCACATCCGTTCCACAAGCATAATTCCAGAAAGCCCCTGCACAATAAGACGGGTGATAAACTTTTTCCCAAACGCCATTGATAAGATATTCCACCCAAATATAGTAGTTGTGATTGGGGTTGAAACAGCTTTCCCATACGCGGGTGTCAAAACGTCCGTTAGCATCAGTTTCCGTAACAGCCACTTCAACACAATTGTAGAGCCAGCAGAAGTGCGGAAAATACACAAGTTCTGCCCAGTTTTTGGCTAAAACCTGCCGCAAAGCACCCACAGAATTGGTTTGCAACTGATTTTGGAGCGTTATACTGAGGGGGGTACTCACTTCCATTTTTAGGCTCGCTGCCTCCATTTCGGGCGTTGCGGCAGCCATAAGATGCGTATGAAAATCAGGAATAGGCTCGGGGCGTGGAATGGGTCTTGGGATTTCAAATTGTGGTTTCAGTTTCAACAAATCGTCCCGAAGTTTGAAAATATCAACGTCTTTCAGTTTTAAAATAAGGCTTTCAAGGCGGCAAATATGCACACGCGCATGACAAACGGGCATGTTAAGAGTGAAACCACTACCGAAAGGCAGTGAAATATGAAACGGTTTCACAACTTGACCTCTGACACGGCAGCTGCAGAAATACCAGTTTTTCCAATAGATTTCAGGTATTGGCAACAGCGCGCGGTCAATAAGTCTGCTTTTGTCTAATTGAAAAACAGGGCGATAAGCGCCTATTTGTTCCAATTGAGGCGGCAAAGGTTGCGGGTTTAAGGCGATGGCGTTGGTCACAGGGGCGATGAAAATTTGGGCATGTCTCAATGTTTTATCATCGGTTTTTAGGTTAAAACTGTTGCCGTCAATGTCTTGAGATTCGATTAATTTGTCGTTGCTGTCAAAGACAAAGACTTTTAGGGGCAGTTTTTTGTCGGGTGTTCCTTCAAAATCAATTTTGAAAGGCATCGGTGCTGCTTTAGAATTTTTCATGAGTAATGGATTTTTTTTATGGATTAAAAAATATAATATTATAGCGTGGCATGGGCTTCAGCCCGTGAATTTTCACGGGCTTCAGCCCGTGCCACGAGGAAGCAAAAAAACCGAGTTAGCACCCTATGGCACTAACTCGTCTCACTAAATGGTGTTTGTTATAAAGGAAAAATTTCATGTGATAATAATTTTTGTTGGAATAAAAATTTGAGTTTTTAACAAATGTTGATGGTCTGGTTTTTTTAATTAGGAATTAGGAATTTTACCCCCCTCAGTATTTTTACGTATTTCATAGTGTAAAATTCTTAATTCCTAATTTTTAATTCCTAATTCTTAAAGGGTTATACAGGTTTTAAAAAATCGTTTTTTGGGGTCCGTAAAAATTGTTTTTAAGGGGTTATATTAGAGAAGTGACTATTGGGAGGCGTTCTTAATAAAAAAGGAGAAGTTTTTTTTAATTTTATTATTTGAAGGGCAAAAACCTAAATAGGTAACGAGTAAATAATAACTTGGTTTATTTACAAAACGCTAACTCCAACGGGTTTTAACCCATTGTGTTTGACAAACAACGGGTTAAAACCCGTTGGAGCTATCACGAATCTATAAATTGACCAATTTATTATTTACGCATTATTTATTTGGCTCTTTGACAATTTTAGCGGTAAGTCCTTCCCCGATTGATTCGGGATGTGCCATTTGTCATTCCGAGGAACGAGGAATCTGGATGTTTCCGTAG
>JAYUQN010000646.1:0-3379 GCA_043756725.1 Saprospiraceae bacterium | reverse complement strand
TTGTGATAACTTCGTTGTATTTGTCAAAATGAGCAGCACCCAAAGTGATATAACCACCTGTACCATCACCAATGGTCATAATTTTTGTTGTATCTACTTTAAGCGCCGCTGCGTTGGCTTTTACATAACGCACAGCCGTTCTAAAGTCTTGAATACCTCTGTAAGCTGCGTTGATAAGTCCGAAAATACGCTCAGTTTGCGTACTTGCAAAAGGGTTCCAGACTAAGCGATAGTCCATAGAAAGGGTTACATAACCCATTTTGGCAAAGCGCGTACAAAGTTCAACGCCTACAGAGTCCGCACGGTCACCCGTTGGAGATGAGCGTACACTTTTTGGTAAAAAATTGCTTGTAGGAACAAAAATCATAACAGGTCTTTTAGACGCTGTATCGCCTGTGGGTTGATAGATATCAGCCACCAAAGGTTGTTTGGTTGTATGCGCTATTGAAGGTACTGCCAAAGTTGCAATGGTATAATTTTGACCATAAATGGCTGTCGTTTTACCAACAGAAGCGAATACGGAATCCATGTAGCGCACTCTTGTTTGAGCGAAAATGCTCACTGTCGTTAAACAGACTAAAAGAAGTAAAATTAGTTTCTTCATAATTTCTGATTTTGAGTTGAAAAAAGTTTCGTAATTTTTAATGAGTTAATTTAAAATTTATTATAAAGGGGCAAATATAACACATAATACCGATGTGGGTAATTTAAGCGGTAAAAATTTTTTTTTTTTGCCTCCCTTCAATATTTTATTTTGTTATATTATTTTTTTACCCAATCGTAAAGTAAGGAGATATATGCCATACGCCCGATACGTGGACCCCCATAAGTTTGGAATTGTTTTTTATTTAATATATTAGAGGCACCTAATTTTATAGTTGTATTTACTTTTGGGAAACCGAAGCTGATTTGAGCATCCACTAAATCATAAGTCGGAATGGCGCCTGAAAATTGTGGTGACCCTGTAAAAGTAAAACCTTGTATCCATTTATAATTGACATTGAAACCTATATTTTTTACATTAAAGAGTTCGACATCGCGCCCTGAAATACTGACATTAAACTTATGCTTAGGCGTATTATAAGCAGGTATAATAGGGTCATCCGTTTTAGTATTTAACACATTCCAAGAATAATTACCAGCTAATTGATAAAATTTAGCAAAATAATGGTTAAAACCTAAAGAAAAGCCTTGTGTTGTCACCACATCTTTGGCATTTGCCGCATAACGATAGGCTTGGATGTTTTTAGGAAAACCACTAACAGGATCGAAACTTGACCTAACGCCTAACTGATAGCCGATAAAATCTTTATAGAAACTGTAATAATAACTCATATCTATAAAGGTAGAGTTGAAAAGGGTCGTTCTATAGCCTATTTCAAGGGATTTCACTTTTTCTGGACGGATGGGGTTTATATCAAAAAATTTCAATTGTCTATATTGATAATTGCTATCTATATAATTGACAAAAGACTCAACCGTAATAAGGTCTTTTACGCCTTTCGTATTACCAGCCAGTATCGCTCGTCCGACATTCAGAAATAGAAATTGGTCATTCAAAGTAGGATTGCGAATGGCAGATGAAAAACTTGTGCGGAAATAATTTTTATTATCGGGCTGCCAAACAAGAGAAGCCGCAGGGGACATCAATAAACCAAAATTTTGATTTTTATCTAAACGCACCGTCGCATTAAACTTAAATTTATTGTCTGCAAACTTTTTTTCAATACCTGAATAAACGCCAAATTCATAATTCGTAATTTTCAAATAGCTGGAATCTAATTTACCATCTACGTTTTTGACGGATTGCAGTGTATCATAAAAAATAGTTCCCTGCGAATTAGGCGTGTATAGCCTTGCATTGCCGCCGACTACCCATTCGTTTATATATTTTGTAGGCTGAAAACGATATTCACCATGCGTATGAAACAAAGCTGATTTATCAAAAAAGCCCGTACCCCCATTAATAAGGTCTCTTTTACTTGATTTTGTTGTGGTCATACGCTTAAACTCTTGTTGGAATCGAGCTGTGCCGGGCACATAAAAAGGGAAATCTGTATTGAACGTGTCTGCATGGATACGGGCATTGTTGTGGGCTGTTGTTAAAAAGGCTTGATTGTCAACAATCCATTTATCAGCTTTGGCAACATCAAATTCAGAAATCAATTTTCCTGTAACAGGGTCAAAGCCTTTAATAATCAATTCGGGATAGCCTTTGGCATTGGCTTGAGACCCAACACTGCGCCAATAAGACAAATAATGCTGGAGCCAATTGCCATTTGATTTAGATTTTTCTTGCATCAAAAGAGAAGTAAAATAAGGGTCGTAGCTATCGCCTGAGTTTTCATTGGTTGCAAAAAAACGGAGGAAATACTTATCTCGCTTACGCAATTCTACCCTGTTTTGAAAAAAGAGGATATTTTTCAAGCTGAAACGGTTATCGCCTTGATAAACGGTTGTGCCACTGCCAAAATTTGAAGACACAATCACTTCGGGCGAGTTTTCAACTTCTTCAGGTTTCAATCGAAAATGCAAAGCGGCATTTGATTTGATATTGCGGGTATTGTAATCTACCATGTCTGGTTCATTATAACCCGTTCTGTGAAATTGACCCAAACCAATATAGGTTTGTATCCACGGCTGCAATCTGTTGGTTGTTGTAAAATCAAAAGTGGCATCTCGTTCATCGCCGTAGCGGTTCACGGCATCATATCTGCCTGGATTGTTTTTGCCTGTTTTAGTATCTGAAACAGGGTCATAATTATCAGCCACCCAATCGTAGGCTTGAAGGCGGTAAAAATTTACTTTAAAAGCAAACCAATCTTGCCCTTTTGTATTCTTAAAAGCATCGGCATATCGAAAAGCGGTTTCAAACAAACTTCTTTCACCCGATTTTAAGAGCACACCCAAGCCTTTTTGATAAAATGGATTTTTCGTTTCCATCGAAATAACACCATTAAAGGCATTGGGACCAAAATAAGCAGAGCTTGCACCCGCTACCAAATCTACTTTTTGAACGTCTAATTCAGAAGAACCCAAAAAGTTGCCGAGTGAAAAGTTGAGACCCGGCGCTTGATTATCCACACCATCTATAATTTGAAGAGAGCGAACAGGGCTTGTTGAGTTGAAACCCCGTGTATTTATAATGGTAAAACCAATACTCGCAGTGGTCAAATCCACGCCTTTCAAATTGCCCAAACCTTCATAAAAACTAACAGCAGCTGTTTGTTTAATAGCCAATTTATCCATTGTTTCAACCGTTAAAGGGCTTGCTTTCTGCTTTTCCGAAATCCGCTGCCCTTTTATTTCCACAACATCTATGGCAAGTGCCTGCTCTCCAAGCTTAATACTGAGGGGTTTCGCATTCGTCACATCCAGT
>JAYUQN010000645.1:0-9401 GCA_043756725.1 Saprospiraceae bacterium | reverse complement strand
AAAAAAGTTTCAGCCTCCTTACGGTCTTTGAGGGTGTCCAAGTCCAATTGATTGAGGGCTTCAAACGCCAATTCATGTCCACCACTGTATTTTTTGGGCGCAATATCTACAACCACTAATTTTTTAACCAAATCAGGATAGTGCATAGCCAATTGCATGGCAACTTTACCGCCCATTGAGTGACCAATTATATGAGCATTAAAAATCCATCGCTCTTGCATGAACGTGGCAATATCTTCTGCTAAAGTCGGGTAATCATAGACCCCGTCGGTATGTGGGCTTTTACCGTGGTTGCGAAGGTCGAGAATAAAAACGGTGAAATGGTCACTCAAACCTTTAGCAATAGTCTGCCAATTATCTAAAGTACCAAAGAGTCCATGTAAAATGAGAACGGGCGGACCTTCACCGTATTCTTTGTAGTTGAGTTGTATCATTTCGAATTGTCAAAGTCAATAATGCGGTAAAGATAAGGTGTATAAGGACAAGCGGTTTAAGAAATGGTTTTTTATTTTTTTAGTAAAGACTTAGGCTTAGATTTTATGTAAAAACGCATTTTAAAAAGTCGTAAAGCCCGTCCTAACTGAGGAATAGTAGTTAAAATTTGGATGAATTTTTGCGTAGTTACAGGAGATTTAAAGTAAAAAAACAGTAATTTTTGTTAAAAAGACGATAGCCATATAAGAAATACCCACCGTTCAACGTTTTGTCATAACTTTGCATGTTTTAATAACAGAAATTATAATTCAATGAGCAGTGACCTTAAACTATTTAAAGTGAAAAAACTACATTTCGGTTTGTTTTTCGTTCTCTTTTCTCTACAAAATATCTCAGCGCAAAAAGGTTGGGAAGCTGGAGGTTGGGTAGGTGCATCCAATTACTTTGGCGATTTGAATACCACATACAGCCTCAAACGGGCGGGTTTAGCAGGCGGTGTTATCGCTCGTTTCAATTTCAACGACCGTCTTTGTGTGAAACTTTCGGGCAATTATGGCAGTATCAGTGCTGATGATAAAAACTCTGAAAACGTGTTTGAACAACGGCGTAATCTCCATTTCAAATCGGCTTTGATAGATGGGGCAGCTCAATTTGAGTTTAATTTTTTACCCTATAACTATTTTGACCGCACACAGTGGTTTTCACCCTATCTTTTCGCAGGTTTCAATGTTTTCAATTTCAATCCAAAAGCCCAATTAGATGGCAAATGGTATAATTTACGGACTTTGGGCACGGAAGGTCAGTTTAAAGGAGAGGAATATTATACAACCCAGATGGGTCTTGTTTATGGTGGCGGTTTGAAAATTGCTATCAGTGAAACATGGGCTTTAAATTTGGAATTCAGTGCCAGAAAATTATTCTCCGATTATTTGGATGATGTAAGTAAAACATATCCCAACATGAATGACCTTAAAAAAGCGCGCAGTGTCATCGCCGTTCAACTTTCAGATCCTTCTGTTCCTGATAGTGAAGGGCGTAAAATAGGGCAGGTGGGCAGACAACGGGGTGATAAAAAGAGCAATGATATGTATGTGTTTTTGGGCTTAGGTTTGGTGTATTATTTTGGAGATTTGAAATGCCCGAATATTAGTAATCGGTAATAGGTAATAGGTAATGGGTAATGGGTAATGAGTAATTATACGAAGAGCGGGATAAATTTCATTTATTGAAATTTATCCCGCTTTTGCATAAAAATTACTATGATTGCTTATTCTATTGGCTCAAATTTAATATTTTTTTCTCTAAAAAGGTCTGCAAGATTGATGGGGTAACCGTCTAAAATTTCAATAGGGGTATCCCATTTATGAATAGTCCAACTGCCTTGTGCTGTGGCTACTGAAACGAGGGGTGGGTCAAAAAAAATCCAAATCATTTTTTCAACCCCAAATTGAAGTAGTTTGCTCGTTTTTTTGAGAATGTATTGATTGAGATTGACAGAAGTTGGATCTACCTGCAAATCTACTTCAACAATAATTTTAGGTGGCACTTCAAAATATTGTTTATTAATATCAAGGGTTGCTAAAGTAGCATCTTCAAAAACGACCAAATCGCAACTGAAATTTTGTTTTTTTGAAATATGAATACCTATTTCACCCGCCATTATCGTCAATGCTTTGTCTGATTGAGTACGCCATAAGTGCGTTTGTATTGCATTGAGCATGAGACTTTGTAGCTTTCCAGTTGCCATAATTTCCTCAATAGTTTTATTACCATTTAAAACATCTTTATAGCCCGCAAAATAAATAGGCTTACCATCCATAACTTCATAAATAAGTTCTGACGGAATTTTATTTGTTGTCGTTTTTTTTAAGACTGCTGGGTGTGTCATTGACCTATAATTTTTGCAAAAGTAATTTTTTATCAAAAGTACAACCTTAAAATTATATTTCCAAGTTTTATACAGACCGTAAAGAAAGTTGATAAAGCAACTTTTTAATTTAATTTTTAACCCCAATGAAACTATTTACATACGAGTGTGTTATATTTGCACTTGAATTGAGACTAAATCTAAATAAGGTTTAATTTTGATAAAAATGAGTCTTTTAAGGCTCAAACAGCTTTATTTTGAACAAAAATTTAAGTAATGGCAAACAGATTAATATATTTAGACAATAACGCAACGACGCCCGTTGACCCGCGTGTGGTAGAAACAATGATACCTTATTTCACCCAAAATTTTGGCAATGCCGCCAGTCGCAATCACCCTTTTGGTTGGGCAGCGGAAGAAGGCGTGGATTATGCCCGTGAAATGGTCGGCAAATTGATTGGTGCAGAAGATAAAGAAATTATTTTCACATCGGGTGCAACAGAAGCCATTAATCTGGCTTTGAAAGGTGCTTTTGAAATGTACGCCAAAAAAGGCAATCATATCATCACGGTGAAAACGGAGCATAAAGCTGTACTTGATACTTGCAAGCATCTTGAAAAATTAGGCGGTGATGTCACTTATTTGGATGTTAATTATGATGCCACTATTAACCTCGCAGATTTGGAAGCGGCTATTAAGCCAAGCACCATAGTGATATGCGTGATGTATGCCAATAATGAAACAGGCGTTATTCAACCGATAAAAGCAATTGGTGAAATGTGCGCCAAGCATGGTGTACTTTTCATGTCCGATATTACACAGGCTGCTGGTAAAGTGCCTATTAATGTGAAAGAATTGGGTATCCACTTAGCGGCTTTTACGGCTCATAAAATGTATGGACCTAAAGGTGTTGGTGCTTTATTTGTGAACCGCATTAAGCCTCGTGTGAAAGTCACGGCTCAAATGGATGGGGGTGGTCACGAGCGCGGTATGCGCTCAGGCACTTTGAATGTGCCGGGTATTGTGGGTTTTGGCAAAGCTGCTAAAATCGCTATGGCAGAAATGCAGCAAGATGCAGCCCGTTTGAGCGCAATGCGTGACAGATTGGAACGTGAATTGTCGAAAATGGAAGAAGTAACTATTAATGGCAATGTGGAACATCGTATGCCACACGTGACGAATATGTCTTTCAAACACGTAGAAGGTGAAGGTTTGATGATGACTTTCAATCAAAATATCGCTTTGTCGTCAGGTTCGGCATGTACATCGGCTTCGCTTGAACCCTCTTATGTGCTTGTGGCAATGGGTTTGGGTGACGATTTGGCGCACTCCTCTTTGCGTTTTTCACTCGGACGTTTCACAACAGAAGAAGATATAGATTTCACCATTGACGCCATCAGAAATGGTGTGAATCACATGCGTGACCTTAGCCCAATTTGGGAAATGTATCAAGAAGGTGTTGATTTATCCAAAGTAGAATGGTCTGAGCATTAAAATACTGAGGGGGGGTAAAAAACTTGTTTTTTATAAAAATTATTAGTAACTTTGCATAGAATAAATCTAAATAGGCAATCCTTAAAATATAAAAGTTATGGCATATTCAGAAAAAGTAATGGAGCATTTTCATCATCCCCTCAACGTTGGGACGTTGGATAAAAGCAAAAAAAACGTGGGCACAGGCTTAGTGGGTGCACCCGAATGTGGTGACGTTATGCGTCTGCAAATAGAAGTAGATGAAATGACGGGCTTAATCAAAGACGCTAAGTTCAAAACTTTTGGTTGTGGCTCTGCTATCGCTTCTTCTTCTTTGGCAACAGAATGGCTCAAAGGCAAGTCAGTTGATGAAGCTTTGGCTATTGACAATATGGACATCGTAGAGGAATTGGCTTTGCCGCCTGTGAAAATCCACTGCTCTGTCCTCGCCGAAGATGCAATTAAAGCAGCCATCAAAGATTATCAACAAAAAAACAGTGTCGTCGCCGTTGAAGACCCTGAATTTGCATCAACATGAAATATGAAGTATGAAGTATGAAGTATTGTAACTCATACTTCATATTTCATATTTCATATTTCATACTTCATACTTCATAAAATGATTTTTGTAGCAGATTCTGCAAAAGATAAAATAAGTGAAATTAGCGACCAAGAACACATGGGTGGCAATTTCTTCGTGCGTGTGAGCGTCGTGAGCGGCGGTTGTTCAGGCTTGTCTTATAAAATGGATTTTGATACTGAAAGCCGACCCAATGACCAAGTGTTTGAGCACAACGGCGTAAAAGTGGTAACAGATTTAAAAAGCTTTCTCTATCTTTTTAATACAACCCTTGAATTTTCAGGTGGTTTAGATGGGAAAGGGTTTGTTTTTAATAACCCGAATGCGGCGCGGACGTGTGGGTGTGGTGAAAGTTTTGCTGTATAATGCTCATTTTACTGTCCACCGGACTCCTACGGAGAGGGGGTAAAAAAATGCGTAAAATATTGACAATCAATATTTTACGCATTTTTTTTACAAAAAGAATCAACCATTTCTAATGTAAAATATACCCATTTTTTCGTAGAGCCGTTGCACTGCAACGGCTCCATTTTTTGCAATTTTCTACAGAAGCTAAACTGTTGTAGCTAAACCGTTGCAGCCAAGCCGTTGCAGTGCAACGGCTCTACGATATTAAACCGTAAATTTTCTCATAGACATCTCCTCATTAATCCCGCATTTCATCCGCCTCATCATCACAATGGTATTCGTGCATCACCCGACCCATAGCAGGTTGAGTCGCCGCACCACTTTTTTTAGCCACAATCATTTTATTCACGATGCGTGCCCGTTCTTTGCGAATGGATTCTTGCATTTTTTTATCGTCTTCACGGTCAAAAAACTTGATACCATCTACATAAGTTTGCTCCGCTTTGGCGTAAATACTGAGGGGGTTGTCCGACCACAAAACTACGTCCGCATCCTTGCCAACTTTGATAGACCCTACCCGATTGTCCACGTGCAATGTTTTAGCTGGATTCAAGGAAACAAATTTGAAAACCTCTGCTTCATCCTTTAAGCCTGCATACATCATGCTTTTGGCAGCTTCTTGATTGAGCCGACGCGCCATTTCAGCATCATCTGAGTTGATAGAAATCAAAACGCCTTGTTGGTTCATCATCGCCATATTTTGTGGAATGGCTTCATATACTTCGTATTTGTAATTCCACCAATCAGCAAAACCTGCAGCAGCCACGCCGTGCTTTTGCATTTTATCAGCCACTTTATAACCCTCCAAAATGTGCGTAAAAGTATTGACTTTGAAACCGTGTTTTTCAGCGACTCTTATCAACATCGTGATTTCACTTTGCACATAGCTATGGCAAGTGATGAAACATTTTTTCTCTAAAATATCAGCTAAACACTCCAATTCAAGGTCTTTTCTGAAGGTTTTACCTGATTTTCTAAGCGTTGCATATTCTTTAGCTCTGGTGAAATGGTCGTCAAAAACCTGCTCAACACCCATGCGAGATTGCGGAAAACGGATGCGCATATTGTCTGGCACGTCCCAATTTGATTGCTTTACGTTTTCACCTAAAGCAAATTTGATAAATCTATCCCAGTTTTCAAATTTCAGTTTTTCAGGTTCATAACCCCAACGGAGCTTTATCAACTGCGTTTGCCCACCAATGGGATTGGCAGAACCATGCAACAAATGGGAAGACGTCACGCCACCCGCCAATTGACGATAGATATTAACATCTTCAGAGTTTAAGACATCTGAAATACGCACTTCGGCAGTGCTGGCTTGCGAGCCTTCATTGACGCCCTTTGCTACGGCAATATGGCTGTGTTCGTCAATAATACCCGCCGTGAGATGTTTACCCGTTGCATCAATCGTTTTACCTGTTGAAACGCTAAGATTTTTACCAATTTGTAAAATTTTACCGCCTTCAATCACGACATCGGCATTTTGTAAAATACCCTCCGTTTCATTTGTCCAAACAGTGGCATTTTTAAATAAAATACGCTCCGATTTGGGCAATTCTTTATTGCCATACGCCCCAAAAGGATAGGTAATCTCGCTCAAATTTGTGAAGCGGTTGGCGTTGGCTTGTCGGGTTGCAGGCGTTGCGGCTTCTGTTTTACCTGTGGAAGGGGTCGGTGCAGCTTCCCAACTCACCCACGTGCCATCACCCGTTTGTCCTTGTCCACGCAATTTACCATTTTCATAAAAACCAGAGAGCCTGACAACTTCTTTTTCACCCGGGGGTATGAATGAAATAGTGATGCTGTTCCGATTTTGACTCACATCGGCTTTCACTTTTGCAGTATCGTTTTTGAAAACAGTCATTTCACCCGTTGGTGAAACCTGCAACATTTTATACACATTTTTTCCATATTGAAAACTATACGTGCCTTCCAAATTTATCTTGTCTATATCATTCACCGTATAGCCTTTACCATTGACCCACGTCGTAAAAATTTTAGCATCTTTAGAAAAAACATTACCCGATGTAATGATAAAATTAGCAATTTTACCTTTATCTAAACTGCCTAATTCGTTGATTCCCAACATTTTAGCAGGGGTTGAAGTTATGGCTTTCAAAGCATCTGCTTCACTCAAACCCCCTTCAATAGCTAAGCGAATTTGCTTTAAAAAATCTTTTTTATCGCGCAAACCTTGCGTGGTGAAAGCAAATTCAAGACCTTCTTTTGCCAAACGTGCGGCATTTGTAGGAGCCATTTCCCAATGTTTTAGGTCTGAAAGAGGCGTTTGGAGCGCATCGTAAGGGTCTTCCACATCATACGCATCGGGAAAATTTAGGGGTAAAATGAAAGAAGTATTTAAGGCTTTCATAGCGTCTAAGCGTTGATATTCATCGCCTCGCCCTTTGATAATGTATTTTTTACCAAATTCATTGGCAATTTTAACAGCGCGAATGGCTTCTAATTTATCTGTTACTTCAAATATTTGTGGCAACGCTTGCAAATTATTCCACGCTTCTAATGAAAAATTGCGTTCTTCTTTACCGCCTTCCGTTGCGTACCACAAGCCATCAAGGTAGGTTTGACGCAACAAAGCGATGCCACCCATCAACGAACTTGGATAATTTTGAGAAGACGTTCCTTTATTGAACGATAAAATATGCGCTGCCATGGGTTTCACAATCGTGCTGTGCTCACGGCTATTGGCAGTTGTTACCACTGCTGCACTGCCTCGACTCACGCCATCCATGCGGTGGCTTAAAACAGCGCCAATGCCGACCCCCCTCAGTAATTCAGCTTCTTTTTCATTATAACTAAAAACATCAGATGCTTTGAACTCTGTTTTTAAGGCTTCGTTCCATGAAAAAGCGCCTTTTCTATTTGAAAGCATTTGGACAGCTAATCGTGGGCCACCACCGCCGCCGCCACCTTGTCCTAGCACTTGTGGAGGTGTTTCAGGCATACCATAATTGCCGAAAGGCTCAATAAAAGAGGGATAAATGGTTTTACCACGCAAATCAAATACAACAGCTTCTTTAGGGATATTGACCGTAGTGCCAATAGCTTCTACGCGTCCATCTCGAATTAGCAAGGTCGCATTATCCAATTTTTCATTCCACGATTTGAAAATAGTGGCATTGGTGAAGGCATATAAACCGTCACGCTCATCATACACGCCATTTTGTGGGAAGGTTTTTTGTGAGAAACTGCTTGATATGGTTAGTAAAATGGCATAAAGACTTAAAAAGAAACGCGTTATGGATTGTTTTTTCATACTTAGGTTATTGATTCTTATCTGTTTTGAAAAAGGTGTAGCTTCGGATTTATCCGAATGCGTTTTGACGGATTTATACGTCTTTACGTTTTATTATGTGCTGACGGATAAATCCGTCAAAACGGATTCGCATAAATGCGAAGCTACGGGTTCGGCTGAAGCCGAAGCTACATTTCACTACTAAAAGTATGAAACAGGCTCTAATGCACGGTGTTTTAAAGTAAAAATTCGACAATAGCCATTTGTCGAAACATATATTTCACTACTTAGCCGTATCACGGACTTTAGTCCGTAAATGTTTAAAAACTATAAATATAATAAATAAATGCTATTTTAAAATAAACTTATTGCCATTTATTAGACATTCACGGACTGAAGTCCATGGTACGGCTAAGTAATTACTTGATTTTTTACTTTATTTAAATTTTTTCATACAATAAAATATAGCGACTGCGCCAAAAGACCCAATAGCATTGGCAAGCACATCATAAAACTCATAAGCTCTATCTTGACAATATTCATCTTGAAACCACTCTAAAAACAACCCATAGAGAGAGCACATAATAGCCACTATTATCCAATAACCTACCCCTTTAATGTTTCCCATTTTTTGGGGGCTTTGTCTCCACCCCCTCAGTATGAGAGCCATCAAAATGGCATAAATTAGTATATGGACAAGTTTATCTATTTTTATTAAATCCCACGGGCTTTCTATGAAAGGAATGTCTTTACCGGGAATGACAGAGATGATAAAAATAAAAATCCCCCAACTAATGGCGGGGGTATAGGGGGTTAATTGTTTCATTTTGTACAGAATACAGATTTAAGGTAATTATTTAATGATGAATGATAAATTATGAATGATGAATTCATCATTTATCATTCATCATTAAATAATTATTCTAAATCTTTGCTTGAATAAAAAGAGTTTCATCGAAAATCTAAAATTATGCAATAAGTGCTTCGTAAGCGGCAGCATCTAATAACTCAGACAATTCTTCAGGGTCTTGAATACGGATTTTCACTATCCAACCATCGCCATAAGGGTCAGAGTTGACCAGAGCGGGGTCATCATCGCCATCAGAGGCAATTTTTGAATTTAACTCTAAAACTTTGCCTGTTATAGGCATATAGAGATCAGAAGTGGTTTTTACGGCTTCAATGGTGCCAAAAATTTCACCTGTTTCAACTGTATCGCCAACAGTTTCAACTTCGACATAAACGATGTCACCCAATTCGCCTTGAGCGAAATCGGTAATACCTATGTAGGCTTCATCACCTTCTACACGAACCCATTCATGTTCTTTGGTGTATTTCAAATTTGCAGGAAATTTCATAAAAATTGTTTGATTAGGAGATTAATA
>JAYUQN010000644.1:0-3388 GCA_043756725.1 Saprospiraceae bacterium | reverse complement strand
AAAAATTTATTCCTTTAAAAATTTAAAATCAGCATAAGTTATGGCTAAGGAAATAACCTTTAATAGCGATGCAAGAGAACAGTTGAAAGCTGGTATTGATGCTCTTGCCGATGCAGTAAAAGTAACCTTGGGTCCAAAAGGACGCAATGTTATCATTCAAAAAAGCTTTGGCGCACCTATCATCACAAAAGACGGTGTCACTGTGGCGAAAGAAATAGAATTGAGCGACCCTATCGCTAATATGGGCGCGCAAATGGTGAAAGAAGTAGCCTCTAAAACAGCCGATGCTGCGGGTGATGGTACAACAACTGCCACAGTTTTGGCTCAAGCTATGGTACGGGCAGGTTTGAAAAACGTAGCAGCGGGCGCAAACCCTATGGATTTGAAGCGTGGTATGGACAAAGCCGTTAAGAAAGTTGTCGCTAACTTGAAAGAGCAAAGCGAAACCATTCAGAACGATTTTGAAAAAATCAAGCAAGTTGCCGCTATTTCAGCCAACAATGATGATGAAATCGGAACGCTTATCGCAGAAGCCATGAAACGGGTTTCAACAGATGGCGTTATCACGGTAGAAGAAGCAAAAGGTACTGAAACTTACATGGAAGAAGTTATCGGTATGCAATTCGATAGAGGTTATTTGTCTCCTTATTTCATTACCAACGCCGACACAATGGTGGTGGAATATGAAAACCCTCTTTTATTGATTTATGATAAAAAAATCAGCAACATGCAAGAAATGTTGCCGATTTTAGAAAAAGCATTGGGTACTGGTCGTCCCTTATTAATTATTTCAGAAGATGTTGATTCTCAAGCATTAGGCGTGTTAGTGGTCAATCGCCTACGCGCTGGTTTGAAAGTTGTGGCTGTAAAAGCGCCCGGCTTTGGCGACCGTCGTAAAGCGATGTTAGAAGATATTGCTATCCTTACAGGTGGCACGGTTATCAGCGAAGAGCAAGGTTACAAATTGGAAAATACTGGTTTGGAGCATTTGGGGCATTGTGAAAAAATCGTGGTAGATAAAGACAACACGACTATCGTAAATGGTAGAGGCATCGAAGCCGATATCAACGGACGTATCAACCAAATCAAATCTCAAATTGAAACCACTACAAGCGATTATGACCGTGAAAAGTTGCAAGAGCGTTTGGCTAAATTGGCAGGTGGTGTAGCTGTATTGTATATCGGTGCTGCCACTGAGGTTGAAATGAAAGAGAAAAAAGACCGTGTTGACGATGCGCTTCATGCAACCCGTGCTGCGGTTGAAGAAGGTATTGTTGCAGGTGGTGGTGTTGCTTTAATTCGCGCTATCAGTGCTTTAGACAATATGAAAGGATTGAACGCCGATGAGACAACAGGGATTGATATTATCCGCAAATCTCTTGAAGCGCCTATTCGCATCATTTCTGAAAACGCAGGTGTTGAGGGCAGCGTGGTTGTTATGAAAGTACGTAACAACAAAGGCGCTTATGGCTACAATGCGCGCACTGATAAATATGAAGATTTGAAAGCAGCAGGTGTTATTGACCCTACGAAGGTAACACGTGTAGCGCTTGAAAATGCCGCTTCAATTGCCAGCATGGTCTTAACCACTGAATGTGTTGTGAACGACAGACCTGAAAAAGATGCAGGTGGTCATTCACATGCGCCTCAAGGTATGGGCGGCATGGGTGGTATGATGTAGTCTATTGATTACCAGTTTTTTAAGCATAAAATAAAAAAGAGGTTGCCTAATAAGGTAGCCTCTTTTTTTTATCCCCCTCAGTATTTTTAGTAAAAAATCAAATTTTTAACGATGTGCCTAAATGAAAGAAGATTTTACTTCTACTACTTGATTGAGGAGGGAAGTCAGAGAACGCATTTTGATATTGTAAAAAACCTAACAATTTTATCTTCTTATTAATTTTATAACTAACGCCGCTACTAAGAGCACCTTGATAATCATCAAATCGAGCTTTTTTAATAGTACGTTTTTCAAAAAAAGGACCTGAGTCTGTAAATTTGCCTGTATTATCGTATTTTGGATATTCATATTCAAATTCTGACTGTATTTGAAAATTAAGTATAATACCTGCTTTCAAGAATACTTCCATTTTTTTGTTTGACCAAGCATAATAAGTATATGAAATAGGCAAATTAGCGTAGATTGTTTTTCTATAATAGGAATAATAACAGGATGAAGACGATGAAAAACCTGATTGAACAGCAATTTGTTTTTTACAATATGCTTCAAATTCAATGATACTTTGAAAATTGCTTTTGTAATTTTCTATTGCCAACTCTCCTTGTATTCCAACTGAAAACCCACTTTTACCCCGCCTAAACTCATACTCTAAAGTCAATGGCACAAAATAATCATACCACCAATTTTTAGTTTTAAGAGGAATCCCCCCCATAAAAGCAATAGAATGAACATTCTTTTGAGTAAAAGCAATTTGAAAAAACAGCAAAGCTATGAGTGTGAAAATGTATTTCATGTTTCAATAAGATTATAAGTTTTGAAAAAAACGTTTTATCTATGAAAAACGACAAGGCTTACAAATCTATCTTTTTACTGAAAGATTTAACTAAAAACTTAAAATATTGAATGACAGCGAAATACAGACGCAAGCGGTAATGTGGGAGGTGTATCTTCAGTTTCAAATAAATAATATGTATTAGAAATTTTGCAATTCTACATAAATGGTTTAAATTTGTTTGACAATCTAAAACGACAAACAAACTATGAGATTTGAAACTTATGAATTAGATGTAACCGAGTCATTTATGACTTTTGAGTTTATCAGTGAAGGACCAAAAGGGTCTATTAAAAAACGTGTACAATATCAACAAGTTGGTAGGAATGCCTACAATTTAGCATTTGGAGACGTAAATATTGAAACAGATGATTTAGATGATAAAGTAATATCAGATAATAAAGATACACGAAAAGTCTTAGCTACAGTAGCCAAAACAGTTTATACTTTTATAGATACATATCCAAGTGCCGAAATTTATATTGAAGGAAGTACAAATTCAAGAACAAGACTTTATCAAATTGGCATCTCTAATAACCTTAATGAAATAAATGAAAAGTTTGTGGTTTTGGGGTATTCCGATGATGAGGATTGGAGTATTTTTGAAAAAAATAAAAGATATTCAGCTTTTTTAATACAATTAAAAAACAATTGATATGGCAGAAGTTATTGAAAAAAAAGAATCCAGCCGAGGCGTGTTTATCAATCCAGAATTGAATAAGTATGATGATGTCGTTTTTTTACCAAAAAAATTAGAAAGAGCCATTGAGTTCCTTGCCAAAAATGGTATGCCCGAAAAATGGGCAAATGAAGCCTTAGCACAAGGAGAAAAACAAAATTTTTGGACAAAAGGTATTTTACACAGTGCCAATACT
>JAYUQN010000643.1:0-3392 GCA_043756725.1 Saprospiraceae bacterium | reverse complement strand
TAAAAATATAAATACAAAAAAATAAATAATAAATTTCAATTTGTATATTTTAAAAATAATTCAGTAAAATACGCAATAAAGAGTATTGCAATACGAGACTTATGTGCCTAAATTTGCTCTATCTTATTTCGATTTGTACATCAAAACCCTATATAAAATAAAAACCAATTTATATTTTTTAACGAACCCTTATTTTACCTTATGAAAATTAACCAAAACCCATTGTTTGCCCTTTTGCTGGCAAGTACCCTGCTATTTGCGTTTTCATCCTGTCGAAAAGACGCTGATTTTATCCATTCACCTTACAAAAAAGTAAAAGACTACAATTCCAAAGTCGTTCAAGACTGGCAAGAGCTTTTCCTTCAAATTGAACGTTATGCCGAGGTCTATCGCCCCTGCCCTGCTGCTCGCATGTTGGGTTATGTGGGTCTGGCTGCCTACGAAGCGAATATTTCAGGCATGCCACACTATAAATCTTTAGACCCGCTCTATTCAGGCTTGCACGTTCCGAAAGCGAAACATAACAAGGAATACCATTGGGCTGCTGTCACCAATGCTGTCTATGCTACGACGTTCCGCAAATTCTTCGCCAAGGTGAAACAAGCAGATTTGGATAAAATTGACGCTTTAGAACGGCGTTTCAATACCGAATTTGAAACGGCTTGTGAAAGAGAAGTTTTCAGACGGTCAAAAAACTACGGCACAGAAGTTGCCCATGCCGTTTGGGATTATTCTGTTACGGATGCTTTTGGGCATGACCAATATAGCAATGCGCGCCCAGCAAGCTATATTCCCCCTTCAGGTCTCGGTCTTTGGCAACCCACTGCGCCCAATTATGCCAAAGCAATGTTCCCCTATTGGGGCAAAGCCCGCACTTTTGCGATACGCCATCGGGATAAATTGGCACGTCCTCCTTTGCGCTATTCTGAAAATAAAAATTCTGCCTATTATGCTGCGGGTAAAGAAGTGTATGATGCCACAAGCCCACAAACGTCTGAACGTCAATGGATTGCAGAGTTTTGGAGCGATGATGTCCTCGGTTTTACCTTTAGCCCACCCGCCCGTTGGATAGCCATTGCCAATCAAGTTTTATTAAATGAAAATTCAAATCTTGAAACTGCGATTATGGCAGCGGTGAAAGTGGGTCTGGCACTCAATGATGCGTCAGTGGCGTGTTGGTATTCCAAATATTACTACAATATAGAGCGACCTGTGGACTATATCAACAAATTTTTTAACCCCCATTGGAATGTTGCCGCTTTGACAAGCACAGGCTTTTTACCCGCCACCCCGTCGTTTCCCGCTTATCCAAGTGGACATTCCACGTTCGGAGCCGCTGCCTCCGTCGCGTTAACTTCCGTTTTTGGCGATAATTATCGTTTAACAGACAATTGTCACGCCGCCCGAACCGATTTCAGAGGCGCACCCCGCACATTCAATTCCTTTTATGACATGGCAGAAGAAAATGCTTTCTCTCGCATCTGGTTGGGTGTGCATTTTCGGATGGATTGTTCCGAAGGCTTGCGACATGGCTATGTGATTGGGCAACGGGTGAATGAATTGCCTTTTACGGCTAATCGGTATGATTTTTAATGACGCTATAAACTTTAGACTTTTGAAAAAAAAATTAAAAGAAAAACTGTTCATCCGTTAACACGGATAAACAGTTATTCTTTTAATTTTTTTTTCAAAAGTCTAAAATAGATAAAGAGCCGAATTATTGATATTTAAAATTAAACTTGATAGTACCACTTTGCAAACAAAATTCAAATTTAAAAGCTATTGTCCAATTTTCATAATTTAATTTTTAAAACCCTACTTAATGTAGGCTTTCAAATAATTTAACTGAAATTCTGTTTGTAAAATAGTTTTTCAAGATAACATGCATGATTTACCAAATCTCTTAGATTTCGTAAATCTGCATTTTACCCCCCCCTCAGTAAAAAGCCCATCTCAATCATGTAAATAATTAGCTTTAACTAAAAATAGGCGAATTTCTTCAACTATATTGTTACAAATCAACATTTTACAAATTATGAAATATCATAAAATATTAAATGGTTAGTTTAATCATGTAATAACTTTGCTATTTTGCTTTTATATTTTAAAGCATATATATTTGTCTCTTTAAATTTTTTAACTTAAAAAAATCATAAAAATGAAAATGTTATCTCTAAAACCGTTAGGTTTATTGCTTGCTTTTACCTTATGCGCTATGACTGTTATGGCGCAAGATCCTAAAACAAAGGTTAAACAAACACCTGCTGCCAGAAACGACATATCAGCAGAAGACCAAGCCACCATTAAAGCCCTCTTTGTAGGCGTTGACGAGCGCAAATACTCGCTTAATTTTGGTGGAAAAGTAGTAGCTGGTAAACGTACTATTGCAATGAAAGACTTGAACCAAGTGAAAAAAGTGACAAATCCTGCCGAATCTGCTGGTTACATCGTTTTGATTGTTGAAGGTAATAGTGTTGTTTACATTTTAGCAGTCGGCAGTAGCCAATTAGTAAATGTATTGGGTCAAGAAAAAGCGACAAAGCTGAATCAAGTTATGGCTAAATACAAGAGATAAGGAGTAGAAACAGTAAAATAATTCAAGATGTATGGTTTTCGAAAACTATGCATCTTTTTTATTTGAACGCTACAAAACATTTTAAAATAATGAAAAAACGAATCGCTTATACCCTTGCTTTCGCGCATTTATTGCTCATCGCTTTAGTCATCACCCATGTGCTTGACTATCCTATCAAACGCGGCAATTGGCAACGCTCTGCTGCTTTTTTAAGCAGTATCAATTATTCCATTTGGCAATATGGCTTTTTTTCACCCGATGTCGGTAAAAGTACAGAGTTGGAAATTACTTTAGAGCAAGAAGATAGTACCATCCTACATTTTTCAACATTAGACAGTTTCCGTTTCAATGTTTCAAACAACGAATCGCTCAACCGATTTTATGGTTTCAAAGTAAGAGCTGCCAGTGATACTTTATATGGTGATTTATGTTCCAGATCCGTAGCCACACGTTTATTTAACAACTATCCCAATACACGCGCCGTTGGTTATGCCATGCGCAGCGTTCGCTATCCCAGTATGTCTGGTTTTCTTGCAAAAGATTCGATTTTGAAGATAGAATTTTATAATACAGAATATCGGCTTTATTAAATAAGGAAATGATGAATTAAGAATTAAGAAAGCGTTAAAAATCAATGCTTTACAATTTTGAAAATGATACTTTATTATTTTCATGTTATTAATGGTCAATGATAAATGATTGAAATTAAAACAATACCTTACCGTTTAAAACTATTTTTTGAAACACCACACGACCCTTTGCCTTTAGGTATTTTCAGAATTTTGATGTCGGGTTTTGCGCTGCTACAAGCGGCTTT
>JAYUQN010000642.1:0-3393 GCA_043756725.1 Saprospiraceae bacterium | reverse complement strand
ATAAATCTTTCCTTTATCTTTGTGCTGTGTAGTTTTCTCATAGTATGTTTTTTGCTCCTACATCTTTCCCCCTTTGATGTAGGAGTTTTTTTTTTTTGTCCAATCTGAAAAAAAACGGCTTACTTTGTGCTGTAATGAATACCATTGTCTAATCTTTCAAATTTCAATTGTTTATAGATGAAAAAAATCTTTTTGATGCTACTTGCAGCAGTATCGCTGCTATCCCTGACGGGTTGTTTTGATATTACAGAAGAAATTACAGTGAATAAAGATGGGTCTGGGCAATACATGAATAAAATTGATGCTTCTAAATTGGCTGATCAGTTAAAAATGTTAGCAGCCTTTGATACAACAGGCGAGATGATACCCAAATTGAAATATTCGCTCGATTCTTCTTTTGCTTCTATTTGGGACTCCTATAAAAACATTAAAGGCATATCGAATGTAAAGATAGATACTTCAAAAGAGTACGTTTATATCGTTACGATGAACTATGCCAACGTGGATGCTCTCAATACAGCTCTTTCAAAAGACAAATCGGTGGGTGAGCAAAAACTTTACAGTTGGGAAAAAGGTAAAATAACCCGACAAGATATACCGCTCAACCTCAATGATATGAAATCTGATGATGAGCAACAAAAGGAAATGATGAAGAGCTTTTTAGGTGATATGAAATATAGAATTATTTTTAATCTTCCCGGTAATGTGAAAGATATATCCAACAAAGCTGCTACCCTTTCTGAAAATAAAAAAACGGTCACATTGGAAGCTACTTTACTCGATGTAACGGATGATAAAGTAAAATTGGGAACGCAAGTGACTTACAAATAGCCTTTCAAAATAGGCATTTCAAAAAAAATCCAAGAGACACAATCTCTTGGATTTTTTTTATACCTATATGTATCACTGATGATTAACATTTTTCTTACTTTTACTTCTCGAAATCAAAAATTAACCAATAACTACTAACTACTATACTTTTGAACGGCAGGTTTTGTGCAAATGCAAAACGATGATTACGGTGAGAGAAGGGGCGGTTTTAAATTTTTTTTTCAAAAAAAATTTAAAACCCATTTTTGTTTTTTGTAATTTTCACAAAACCTCCTGTTCAAAAGTATAACTACTAACCATTAACCATTTCTATTTTAACAAAATGAAAATCGTAAAATTTTTACTTGCTTTCGCAACCACCGTTGTTTTAACTTGGGGACTTAATACGCCCTTTAATGTTAAAGGTTTGCCACTACCCGCACTTGGCAAATTCTTAAGCCCTTTTCAGGGGTTTTGGCAAAATGGTGAAGCCTTGACGGCTCAACCTTCTAATTTATCCTTTCCTGACCTTAAAAGCACCGTCAAGGTTGCTTTTGATGATAGGTTGGTGCCGCATATCTTTGCAGAAAATACGGCTGATGCGTATTATGTGCAAGGTTATCTCCACGCCACCCATCGTCTTTGGGAGATGGAGTTTATCACACGTGCTGCTGCGGGTAGATTGTCGGAAGTGATGGGCGATAGACCTTTAAGTCTTAAAAACACAAAATTCACCACTGTTTCAGTTGATAAATTGCAACGCCGTAGAGGGATTTTGGCAAGTGCTGAAAAAATCTTGAAAGACTGGAGCAACGAACCTGAAACAAATGCCTTTATTGCGGCTTATTGTGCGGGTGTAAACGCCTATATTCGCCAATTGGAATATAAAAACTATCCAGTCGAATATAAATTTTTTGGTGCAACTCCAGAAGAATGGTCTCCCCTAAAGTCTGTGTTGCTTTCTAAATACATGGCTATGGATTTGGCACTGGGCGAAGAAGATGCTAAAATGACAAACGCAAAAGTGCTTTTTGGGAGTGATTTTGATGCACTTTTCCCAACTTATTTCAAAGAGCAAGAACCCATTGTACCCAAAGGGACTGCATGGAAAGCCAAAGGCTCCATAAGTAATATGTCGCCTAAAGCGGACGAAGCCCCCTTCGGTATGCTAACTTTTCAAAACATAGATGAAATCAAACCAGACCCTTCAAATGGGTCAAATAACTGGGCAGTGGCAGCTTCAAAAACAAAAAACAAAAAACCCATACTTTGTGGCGACCCGCATTTGAGCCTCAAACTGCCTTCTATTTGGTACGAATTGCAGATAGTGACACCTGAGATGAACGTGTATGGCGTGTCTTTGCCGGGTCTTCCCGCTGTTATTATTGGTTTCAATGATAAAATAGCTTGGACGCAAACCAATGTGGGTCATGATGTTGCCGATTGGTACATTATTAAATGGAAAGACAAATCGAAAAGCGAATATCTGTTGGATGGTGGTTATAAAAAAACCGTTATGCGGGTAGAAGAAATAAAAATAAAAAATGCCCCCTCAGTATTTGATACCGTGAAATATACTTCTTGGGGTCCTGTTGTTTATGAAAATGATACTTTGCCAATGAACGACATGGCATTTCACTGGCTTGGCAATGAAGTACCTTTAGCAATGGTTTCTACTTTTGAAAAACTCAACAAAGCAAAAAATTATAATGACTATTCAGAAGCCATTAAAGACTTCAATGTGCCGGCTCAAAACTTCGCTTTTGCCTGCAACGATGGCGATATTGCCCTTAAAGTAATGGGTATGCACCCCATCAAATCTAAAAATCAGGGTAGATTTGTACAAGATGGCTCAAGCTCGGCAAATGGTTGGAGAGGATTTGTACCGAAAGACGAAATACCGCAATATCGTAACCCTTCTCGTGGCTTTGTCTCTTCTGCCAATCAACAATCAACTGACCCAAGCTACCCTTATTTTTATCATTCTGAAAACTTTGAACCCTATCGGGGGCGCAGTGTGAATCGGATTTTGACGCAATCTGACTCGTTCACGGTAGAAGATATGATGAAAATGCAAAACAATAATTTCAGTGTTATGGCAGAAGAAGCCTTGCCCAATATGATTAAAAACTTGGACAGCTTGGCTTTAAATGCTTCTGAATTAGCACTTTTGACAGACTTGAAAAGTTGGAATTATAGTTATGACGCCGATAAAACAGCACCAATTTATTTTGAAGAATGGTACAATACTTTCTTTGACGCCACATGGGATGAAGTAAACGCGCAAAAAAATGCGGATAATATTTCAAAACCCAAAACATGGCGCACCATTTTTCTTTTAAGAGACGAGCCAAACAGTAAGTTTTTTGATAAAGTTTCAACCACAGATGTCAAAGAAACCGCTAAGGAAATTGTAACAGAATCTTTCAAAAAAATGGCTTTAAATCTTGTTAAAATACAATCTGAGATGGCTATCAAGTTCCCTGCTAATCCTAAATTAACTTGGGCAAATTATAAAGATACCGAAGTGCCGCACATTTCAAACCTTCCGGGTTTTGGTCGTTTGCATCTCAATAATGGCGG
>JAYUQN010000641.1:0-3404 GCA_043756725.1 Saprospiraceae bacterium | reverse complement strand
TCAAACCGGGCATACTTTCATCGAGAAACACGACATCAATATCACGGTTTTGTTCGCATTCTTCTAAGGCATCGTGACCATTTGAAACGGTAACAACTTCATAACCTCTTTTTTCTAAAAATAGCGTGTGGGGTTTCAACAAATCAATTTCATCATCTGCCCAAAGTATTTTAATTTTGTCCATTTTATGGTTTTAACTGTTTGATAATCAAGTTATTCGAGATTGTCTTTTTGTCATTCTGAGCGAAGCGAGAGAATCCCGATATTAAATCGGGATTCTTTTACTGCGTTCAGAATGACAAAAAAGGCTAAATTACTGAGGGGGTGTGTTTTAAACGTTTCACCCTTGAAAATCTTGTGTTTTTAGGAATTTAAAATGTAAAAACAAATAGCTTATATTTATTAAGGCTGTAAAAACCCTTTATGTTCTCGCCAAATCAATTTATCGCCATGACACACAACAACAATGCCTTTAAGCCCGTTGCGCGTAATAAATTTTTTAGAAATCATATAGTCTGTCAGTTGTATTTCAGCTTTATCCATTAACTTTTGAATATCTTCATCTTTCACCATATCATCTTTTTTATTTTTATCCTTTTTTTTGATGTATTTCAATTCAAAAGCCATTTGATAGGTTGGCGTATAACCTCGAATGGCTTCTAAAAATATATCCGCATAGCCTTTTTCTGTTTCATATTCCGAATGAATATAATAAAATTGTTGTTGATGTAAACAGCTAATAAAAATGGCTTTCAAGGACATTTCATTAAAGTGAAACGCATCTCGATTGGACAAAACTTTCAATATCTTACTTACTTCGTCTAAAAACGGTTGAGGATTACCAGACAACGCCATGTCAATAATAGCCTTATTCAAAGGCGAATTGTCAATAGGCAAATTCGCTTGACGTTGAAGAATGCTGACAAAATAATTTGCATACAAACGTTCTATGACAAAATTGGGGAAACGAAAAACAAAATTACTTAATGTGCGTTTTTCAATCGTTAAAAAACCCATATAAAACAATAAACTTACCAAATCATCTTCACTAAATACTTTTTCAAAACTAAACTGCATGGTCAACTCAGCGGAGACAGTACCCGTTTCACTCAAGGAGCGCAAAACTTGTGAATTTTCTGTTTCACGCCCTTGTATTTTAAAAACATTGCGTATTTTACCATAATCTGATGCTATATTGGTGTCTAATAAATTATCGGGATATGTTTTATATTCTTTATAATATTGAGCAAAATAGAGAACCATATCTGGGTTATAAACGTGTTTTGGTGCTTTCACATTAAACAAATAGCCATCATACCAAACCCGTAAATCACCTAAAACAAGTGACATATCCTCTTTTTTGACGCCTATTTTTTGCAAAATCTTTTGAACTTCATCTTCTTCAAAGCCCATCATTGAATGAAAATTTGGCTCTAAAGTAAGGCTTGTTGAAATGTTGAAACCACTTGTTAAACTATCTAAAGTAATGGGTGAAACACCAGTTACGAAGAGCTTTTGAACGATGTTATCCCGTGTAGCTGTTTTGATGGTTTCATAAAATTTTCTTACAAACCCATTTTGGCTAACGGTTTCTTTAAAATAATCATAATTAAAAGAAATCAATTCATTGGCGAAATGGTCATATTCATCAATTAAAATATAGATGGGATAGGGAACTTGGTTTTCTCCATGTAAATCAAATAACTGTTTGATAACGTCATTCGGTTGGTCTTTAGCCAAAGTTATTTTTCGCTGCTCTTCTGTAAAATATTGTTTGTAATGATGTAAAAAAGCACTCACTGCACTTTTTACATTACTCAAAAACCCTTCAAACGTATGCTTAGGCGTATCTGTTAAAATACGACTAAACTCTAAAGACAGCACCAAATAGCTATTAGCATAAGCCGTTGGTTTTTTACCAATCGCCAATTTACCAAATAATTGTTCAAATCGTTCTTTATGCTCCAAGCCATAATAATAGTGTAGCATCGTAACAAACAAGCTCTTTCCAAACCGACGAGGGCGCAAATAAAACAAAAAGGAAGATGTATCCGTTTCCAACTGTGAAATAAACATCGTACGGTCTTGATAAAAGAATCCATCTTCTATCAATCGTTTAAAATTGCTTTCACCATAAGGTATTTTTATCATATTGCTTCTTTTGAAAACTTAAACGACAAAATTAGATAAAAAACCTAAAATTTGTATAAAATTGAAGTATTTTGTCCTTAATATTGCCTCATCAATCGCTCTAACACCCGTGCATTCTCTCTTTTCAAATGACTCTTTTCTTTTAAAATAGCCGCCAACTCCGTCTGAGCTTCCGTTGTTTTTTTCAACGCTACCAAACACAACACCCGATACCAAGCCGCTTTTTCACCCGTTTCACCCGCATCCGTAACGGCAAGTGTTGAAAACACTTTTTCTGCCTCTCCATACTGTCGGGTTTTGAAATAGGCATGCCCTAAAATTTCCTTAATTTGAATACCTCGATTGGGGTCATTTTGTGCTTTTATACTGAGGGCTATCACTTGGTTGAAATCTTGACTTTTCCACGCTTGAAATAAGGGTAAAAGCACCTCGTTTTCAGTAATCGTACTTTTCAAGGTTTCCTTTGAAAAATCGGGTTTATCATACAAATTCAAGGCGAGTTCTTCAATATTTGTTTGTTTTATGCTTTGTTCATCTGTTTTATCCTCTTTATTGGTATCGTTCTTATTGGCTTTAAAATCCTTGTTTTCAGGGATATTTTCCGCTATGGGTTGCTGTTTTTCTACGGCGTTTTCAAGCGGTTTTTGAAGTGTTTCAAACGGTTTTTCAACTGGTTTTTCAATGGATTTATCTTGATTTTCTGATGGTAAATCAACGGGTTTTTGCTCTTGTGTTTTAATATTTTTAGGTTCTTTGTTTTCAAAATTAAAATACAAAACAAGGGCTATCATAGCGATGAAAACGCTTAATCCGACTAAAAACCATAAACGTTTACCCCCCTCCCGATTGTTTCGGTCCCGATTATTTCGGGATGTACCATCAGTTTTTTCCTCATTTTTAGGGCGTACTTGACACTGCCAAGCCTGCATTTTCAGCCGCAAATCCTTTTCAACCAGGACATCTACGCCTCGTTTTTCAAGCTGAAAAAGCTCGACCTGCCTTGCCAAATCGGTATCTTGGGCAAGGTCTTGTTCAAAGGCAGTGAGGGCATCGCCCTCCAATTTACCTTTCAAATAATCATCAATTTTATCGGATTGCGCTATATTCATTTTCTTATCATTGATTTTAAAACCGTTTCTAAATATGGGTGTTTATTGATAATTTGTCGAAATTTTTTACGACAGCGAAACACTTCTTTTCTCGCCATATCAGGGCTACTAAAGCCTAAAGCCTCCGCAATTTCAGCATTTGAC
>JAYUQN010000640.1:0-3404 GCA_043756725.1 Saprospiraceae bacterium | reverse complement strand
CAAGCTTTTATCAAAACAACTTTGAAAAAGTACCAAATTCTGACTTACTTCGGATGTACTCCCCTTTGGGGTAGGGGGATGCTTGGGCTTTTTCGAGTGCTAAAATAGAACTTAACAGCCCTTCCCTTCAGGGGGCAGGGGGCTGCTTGGGCTTTTATAGAGAATTAAATAATTGAAAAAAATAAATATCAAAATTTTGAAATGTAAATAAAATTGTGAAAATTTGACCAATCAAAACAATTCTTATAGAATAGCTTAATTTCACATGACAACCTTAAACGATATAAAAACAGGAAGGCTTATCGTTGCAGAGCCATTTTTGCTTGACCCCCACTTTCGGCGGTCGGTTGTCCTGCTGTGCAACCATGATAGAGAAGGGTCTTTTGGCTATATTATCAACAAAATGCTGGATATGCGCATCAGCGATGTCGTCCCCGATTTTCCGAATTTCAACGCTCCTCTGTTTTATGGGGGTCCTGTACAAACCGATAGCCTTCATTTTTTACACAATGTAGGCGATTTGCTCAATGGCAGCAAGCGCATCAGTGCAGGTGTATATATGGGGGGAGATTGGGAGCAACTAAAATTTTTAGCTGAATCCAAATTGATTGAACCCAAAAATATCCGTTTTTTTATAGGCTATTCAGGCTGGAACGATACCCAATTGACAGATGAATACCGCGAAGGCTCTTGGATTTTGAGCGATATGCACGCCAATTACCTATTCAACTCGCAGCCACATACACTTTGGCGCACCGTATTGCAACACAAAGGCAATGCTTTCACTGTAATTGCTGACATGAATGATGATAACAATGTGAATTGATAAAAATCTACCAAATTGTTATACCTTTGCGTCTGATTATGTATAAAACAGACACATTTTTCAGTCATGACTACACACGCTTCACCTTATAAATGGTTTATTTTCTTTATTTTGATACCCCTCAGTATCTGGCTCATTTTTATGGGTTTTAAAAATGATAAAGACCCCTATTGGTCTGAATTGGATGCACTTTTAGGTAAAAACTATACCACGCTTGACAATTCAAAAGACTCTATTACAGCGCTTTATGCTGATTTTCATGGTAAAATTGCGGATAATGATTCCATCGTTCTCGACCTCGTCCGCAAGCCTTTTATGCCAACTATGGAGTATGCAAAACTCCAAGAGTTTTTCACTATTTTCAAAGAAAAACACAGCAGCATTTTTTCTGCCGTAACGGGCAGTGGCAACACAACTTTGGTGGATAGAATCGCTAACCTTATCGCCTCAAAACCCGAAAACAAATTGGTCATATTGTGCGCTCCTCAGTTTGACCTACTCTACAACAATAAATACATCGGGCATTTTCAAGGTGAAACTTTTGTTAAAGGCGAATTGTTGAAATTTTGGGACAAATGCAAGCAAAACCCAACTGAAAAATTTGTCTGTATGATTGATAATATTGATAAAATCAATCCTGAAACTTTCTTTGGACCCGAAATATGGCAAAAACTGGATGATCCAAAAATGAAAGTGCTTTTGGGTAAAGATACCATTACCATGCCTTCCAATTTTTACCTCCTCTCCATCACACAGTCAGGCGTTGGGCAGAAAATTGAACTCACAAATGAACACCTCAAACGCTTGGGCGGTATGATGCTTTTACCGATTCACCCCAACGAATTGATTCTATTTTTGAGAGGTAAAAAACTGGAAATACAAGTCGAACTCGATAAAAAACGACAAATAAGCCCTCAAACGGATGCCTTCAAAAAAGATATTGCCAAATTAGAAGCTCAGTTTGCTGCACTCAACGATACCCGTCACGTTAAAAGCATGGTCTATTTTTTCAAAGAAAGCAATGAGATGATTGTTGAACACTACTCACATGGGCATCAAATTGGGCAATGGAGCGATATACGGAAAAATTTTATGCCCACAGATTTCAACAGTATTAAGAAAATATTCATCAACCATGTCAATGCCTATCGTCCCGATAAGGAATTGAAAAATAGCGATTTTGAGGACATTGAATACACCATTAAAAACGATGGCTCTATTCCCAATACAAGTCCTATATGGAAAACAACAGGGAAATTAGCAGATTTAGGTTTTGCCTCAGAACTCGGCGTGGCAGGTAGTTTTGCCCTCATTTCAGGCATAGTTGGGTGGTTTTATTATAGAAAAAGGCATGTGTATATCAAAGAATATACCCAACAAATCTATGATTTGATGCAACAGTTTGAAGAGCGTAAACTCAATTATGACCAAATCGTTGCAGAAGTCAATAAAGTAAAACGTGAATTTGATGCGCTCGTTTTAGACCAAAAAGTGAATTACAACGAAGCCGCTTTTTTCTACGGCTTTCTGGAAGATAAAACCCGTTTTATCGAAATTGCACGTGAAACCAACGAAAGTTTCCTAAAACTCATGGACGCTTTCCTTGAAGACCGTGTGCTAACCGACACAGAATACAACAAACTCATCCAATTTTTAGAAGGCATGCGCCACCGTATTAGTACCCTTCAATATTTGTCATATAAAGATGAAATTGAGCGTGTCTATCAACAATTTGGACAGTGAAGAGTGACTATGTTTTTTATTTTTTACCATCCAATAAAAACCTGTTCATTTTCCACCTTCACAGGATAGGTTTTTATCGTAAAATCATCGCCCGACAAGCATCCCCCTCTTTCAAGTGAAAACGTTTTTTTATGAAATGGACATGCTACTTTGGGTTCATCGCCTTGTGTGCCTATCATGCCGCGTGACAATGCCATTTGCTGCTTGTGGGGACATAAATTTTGCGTGGCATACCATTTTTTCAAACGGGTGAAATTGTAAATGGCGATTTGTTCTCCGTGTATTAGGGCGCACACGCCGCCATTTTCAGGTACATCGCTTGTTTTGCAGACGGAAATCCATTGGGTTGCTGTATTTGATTGACTCATTTTATTCTTTTTTAATGTTGAAAAATTTTAACTTGAATTAGGTTTGACTTGAATTAGGATTTTTAGGATTAGAAGGATTTAATAGGATTTTAGATGTCGACTGTCAACACGTCAATCTGAGAAAATCAGTCCAATCTGTACTATCTGTGGTTAGATTCAACATCCGGTATCAACATCTAAAATCCTATTAAATCCTTCTAATCCTAAAAATCCTAATTCAAGTCAACCTACCAAACCGCCTTCTTCTGCTCCCTCAAATTTTCAAATTTTACGGAGGGGTCTTTTTCATCCGTATTGATAAAATGGCTGAAACGGCTGCGAATTTCAGGCGTTTCAACCGCGTGTTTCCACTCGCATTCATAACTATTGACGAAAGTTTGCATTTCAGCTTCCCACTCCGCCGCCATGCCCAGCGAATCATGCACCACGACATCTCGCAAATAATCAATACCGCCTTCCATTTTGGA
>JAYUQN010000639.1:0-9455 GCA_043756725.1 Saprospiraceae bacterium | reverse complement strand
TCCTAATTCCTAATTCCTAATTCCTAATTCCTAATTCCTAATTCCTAATTCCTAATTCCTAATTCCTAATTCCTAATTCCTAATTCCTAATTCAACACATAATCCTGCAAATACTCAAAGCGGGGTGTCAATTTCCCTTCTTTTGTAATGGTTGCTCTTTCCAAAACTTTAGATTTTCTACCCCGCATTAAGTTCTGCAATTCAGGTATAATGTTTAAAATAAACTGTTCTCCGAAATAGGCAGACGCATCGCGCGGCAATTCATTGGGCAAATTGTCAATCGTCATCATGGTTACACCGCCTTCAAGCTTGGTTTCACTGTTTGCAAAGGGATTGAAACCATAAAACGGCTCGGCTATTGTTGACACTTTAATGGTGGACGGAATAGAGGAATAGGGCATCATATCGCACGACACATCGGCAATGGTTTGAATTTTGAAATCCGCTTTCTGCATCTCCGAGAGAGTGAAAAATTGGGGTGCTCGTTTATCATAAAAAATGCAATTGATGAAAATATCGGCTTTTTTATAAAACTTACTAAATGTGGAGCGATAAAGCGAAGGGTCTTTATAGTAATCTTGTTTCACAAAAATTTGATTATCAAGGCGTTCTACATAATCTTCTGGATGTATTTGTGTGAAAACTGGCGCGTCAAATTTTTCAAGCAAGAAATCTAAAGGTTCTATTTGTTTGAAATTCATATCATGCAAAACTTCAATTGCGCCTTTGGCAACCCTGCCGCTTCCCGACACGATAATGCGGAGGGGTGGAAATTTGGTTTTTTTATATAGCTCACGAGCTTCGGCATAGCTTTTCAAATCTTTCATACGGGGAAGCGTAAAGGCTTTTGTCCGCAAACCATGTCCCAATAAGCCATTGTGTGCGCCCACCATTCCCGCAAATTTGCCAAACGCAATAAGCCTTTGACCATATTCATCCGTCAAAACCTCATAATCTATCAAGGTTATTTTTTTATCTAAAACGGCTTGCAATAAGGCACGATTATGTATCTGTTTTTTTATGGTATGTGAAAAGAAAAAATATGTTTTATTCGGTATCATTTGCGCGATAGGCACTTCTTTGATACCCAAAAGATAGTCGCAGGACTGCAAATTATGCGATAATTTCACATCTTCTTCTTCAAATTCGGCATCCGTAAAACACCGCGTAGGAGAGGGTTCGACAATAATTTTTACAGGATATAGGCGTTCTACAAACGCACATTGCTGCGGCGTGAGTGCCACACGATTATCTGGCGGGTTTTTGCCTTCGTGAATTAAACCTATTTTCATTTTGTTGTAATGTTGTATTGTTGTAATGTTGTATTGTTGTATTCTTGTATTGTCGGATAACTTTGAAAATCTCTAAAAACACTTAAATAATCCTTTTTTCCCGTAGGGATTCATACTGAAAAACACAAAGGTGCTGTAATTTTTTGTGTGTAATAGGGTATTTTGTTTCAATAACCTTGTTAAAATGAACCACGTAGAGACGTTGCACTGCAACGTCTCTACATTTGCACGAAAAATTACAGCAACAAAATTTTCGATGCCCATAAAAAGTTATCAGTTTTTAGTTGTCAGTTGTCTCCTTCGCTGCCATTATTGGTTAAAAATGATGCAAAATAAATAAAAATACTGAGGGGGTATAATGTCGAACTATTTTACCTTGTAGAGAATTTATTCATATTTAACTAATCAAAATGAAATGAAAAAACCACTCAAGTATTTGGCTATCGCTCTTTTGGTGCTGATAGCTGTTTTATTATTTAATACGTTTCGCATTAGTTCCAAACAAATGTTGGGACTTGCGCCTATTGCCAAACTAAATCTGCCCGATTCTATTATCAATCACTTAGCAGAAGCGGTGCAATATCGCACCGTTTCTTATGAAGACCCTGCCAATATGGACAGTCTTCAATTCGAAAAATTTATTCAATTTGTTGCAAAAACCTACCCGCTTACCCACAGCACATTGACCTTAGAACGGGTCAATAATTATGCACTTTTTTTTGAATGGAAAGGTAAAAACTCTGCGTTAAAACCCGCGCTTTTGATGGGGCATTACGATGTTGTACCCATTATACAAGGCACGGAACGCATCTGGCAACACAAGCCTTTTGCGGGTGAAATGGCGGACGGCTACCTCTTCGGACGGGGTACAATGGACGATAAATCAACGGTGATAGGCATTTTTGAAGCCGTTGAACATTTATTGAAAACAGGTTATCAGCCCGAGCGTACTTTTTTCCTTTCCTTTGGTCACGATGAGGAAGTTTCAGGTAAAAACGGTGCACAATATATAGCCGCCTTGTGTGAAAAACGCAAAATTGAGTTTGAATATGTCATTGATGAAGGCGGTATGATAAAAACAGATGGGCTTGCGGGCATCAATAAACCCATTGCCTTTGTCGGTATCGCTGAAAAAGGGTTTTTGACCTTACAACTCAACGTAACAACTGAAGGCGGTCACTCCTCTATGCCACCGCCTCAAACAGGTATTGGGATGCTCGCAGAAGCGATTGATAAAATTCAAAAAAATCCATTTGAGGGGCGCATTGAAGGCGCTGCGGGTTATATGCAAGATTATCTTGCGCCTGAAATGCCTTTTATGAACAAATTGGCGATGGCAAATCGCTGGCTTTTTAAACCCCTCCTTATCAGTTCTATTAGTAAAACCAATTCAGGAAATGCGACCATGCGAACGACTATTGCACCCACCATTTTTGAAGCGGGTGTAAAAGACAATGTTTTACCCATAGAAGCGATGGCTAAAATAAATTTTCGGATTTTACCGGGCGATTCGATGGGAACAGTTATCAATCATGTGAAAAAGGTGATAGGTAACGATAAAGTGGTTATTGAAAGAACGGGCACACACGACCCTAATCCGTCAGGTGTTTCAGATACAGCAACTTTGGGTTTCCGCTTGATTCAAAGCACGATTACAAGGTGTTTTCCAGATGTCATGGTTGCGCCTAATTTGGTGGTGGGGGCTACGGATTCTCGTTTTTTTAAACGGGTTTCAAAGAATATTTACCGTTTCATGCCTGTTCGTTTGAAAGATGAAGACCTTAAACGGGTGCATGGCACGAATGAGCGCATCAGTGTCGAGGATTTTAAAAATGTTGTGCAGTTTTATGTAGAGATAGTGAAAGGGAGTTAACAAATATAGCATTTTTCTCAACATATTTTTCCTCACAATGGTGGTGGGCAGTGGGGCTCCTAATTCCTAATTTTTAATTCCTAATTGTTCCTATATTTGTACCCAAAATAGAGTTTCATGCTAAAAATACCTTATGGCAAAAGCGATTATCGGACTATGATAGATGAAGGCTACTTCTATCAAGACCGAACGCCTTATGTGCAAACGTTGGAAAATTGGGACACAACCTATTTGTTATATCTCCGCCCCCGTCGTTTTGGGAAAAGTCTTTTGATTTCAATGTTGCATTATTATTATGCTTTGCAGTATAAAAAAGATTTTGACCGACTTTTTGGGAATATGTATATTGGTAAAAACCCGACTCGTCTTGCCAATTCCTATATGGTGCTAAGATTTGATTTTAGTGGTATAAATACGGCTTCGGAGCAGGGGGTTTTTGATGGTTTTTTAAGTAATGTTTTAAAAGGCATTGGTACTTTTTTAGCAACATATTCCGAGCATTTTTCAGATGATAAAAAAAAGGAAATTTTAACTCAAAAAGAACCACAAGAAGCTATTAAAACGCTTTTTTATCATGTATTAAATAACCCTTTTGATACTAAAATCTACATTTTAATAGACGAGTATGACCATTTTGCGAATGAGTTGATTTCTTTTAATTTTGATTATTTTATCAATATTGTTACTAAAAACGGCTATGTCCGTAAGTTTTATGAAACCCTAAAAATGGCAACAGGACAAGGCATTGTCGAGCGTATTTTAATGACAGGTGTTTCACCTATAACTATTGATAGCTTGACCAGTGGTTTCAATATTGCTAAAAATATTAGCCTATCTCCTACTTTTCATCAAATGGTCGGTTTTGATGAAAAAGAAGTAGAAGGTATTTTAACGGGTATTGAAATGCCTACTAACCTTATCCCTCCTACCATTCAAGATATGCGACTGTGGTATAACGGTTATTTATTTAACCCAGATATAACTAATAGGCTTTATAATCCGAATATGGTTTTATATTTTGCAGGAGAATATTCAGAGCTAAAAAAGTATCCTCGTGCCATGCTCGACCCTAATATCGCTACGGATTATACTAAAATCCAAAAACTTTTTAACATTCAAGGAAAATCTGACCAGTATTTAGATGTCTTAAGAGAATTATTAGAAACGGGCGAAGTAACGGCTACTTTGACTGACCAATACAGTTTTGAAAGAGGTTTCACACAAGATGACCTTGTGAGTCTTTTATTTTATATGGGGTTTTTGACACTAAAAAGAGAACACTTAAACCGCTACACTTTTAGTTTTCCGAATTATGTCATTAAAAAACTCTATGCGGATTATTTCCTAAATTCTATATTAGAACGGGCTTCACTACCCATTGATAACAGACCCGTCAATGATGCTATTGAAAAAATGGCAGATACAGGCAACCCCGATGCTTTTTTTGACCAAGTGAAACTCATCCTCAAATATTTTTCAACCAGAGATTCGGTTCATTTCAATGAAAACACCTTAAAAGCCATTATTATTAGCCTCTTGCACCAACAGCGTTTTTATTATATCCACTCCGAATATGAAACGGATTGGACGTATATGGACGTGTATTTGGAAGCTATACGGGGGCAAAAACCGCAATTTGAGGTGACAATGGAGTTGAAATATGTAACAAAAGCGGGTAAAAAAGCTGTTAATACCCTTTTTGAAACCGCTTCCGCCCAATTACAAAGCTACCTCGATACGCCTAAATTTAATACGCGTTCTAATATTAAATCTTTTGTCGTGGTGGTGGCGGGGGATAAATTGGAATGGCGGGTGCTTGGATAGTTAAGTTCCCCTCAGTAAAAAGGCTTTTTGCAGACGCAAAAAGGCTTTTTTACTGAGGGGGTATGCGAACGGCTAAAGCCGGTTTGACGGGTTCGGTTG
The DNA here is from genome assembly GCA_043756725.1 of Saprospiraceae bacterium. Taxonomy (GTDB): domain Bacteria; phylum Bacteroidota; class Bacteroidia; order Chitinophagales; family Saprospiraceae; genus JAAFJT01. The sequence goes on along the minus strand of JAYUQN010000639.1, from coordinate 4,367 downwards.
TAGCCAATGCTACGGAAAGCTATAAGTCTGTTAGTCCACTATATGTTTCAGGGCGCCTATCTCTGAAAAATTGCCACACATTGCGCACTTGCTCTATCATATCTAAATCAAATTCAGATATTAATAACTCGTCTTTATCTTCAGACGCTTGGGCAAATATTTCACCTCGAGGATTGACAAAATACGATGAGCCATAAAAACGCCCCACATTCCACGGTTTCTCCTCGCCTACCCGATTGATGCAGCCCATAAAATAACCGTTTGCGGCAGCGTGGGCAGGTTGCTCCAATCGCCACAAATATTGAGACAAACCTGCTGCGGTTGCCGAAGGATTGTAGACAATTTCTGCTCCATTTAAGCCTAAAGCCCGTGCGCCTTCGGGAAAATGGCGGTCGTAACAGATATAAACACCTATTTTACAGTATTTTGTTTGAAAAACGGGATAGCCCAAATTACCCGGTTTGAAAAAGAATTTTTCATAAAAACCCGATGTGTGCGGAATATGGTTTTTACGGTATTTGCCTAAAATTGCGCCATCGGCGTCAATCACCACGGCGGTATTATAGAGAAAACCCGATTGTTCTCTTTCATAAATGGGCACAATGATGACCATTTTGTATTTTTTAGCCAGCTTTTGCATCAAATCCGTGGTGGCATTCGGAATTGGTTGAGCCGAAGCATACCATTTGGGGTCTTGCCCAGGGCAAAAGTAAGGCGTGTTAAAAATCTCTTGCAAACAAAGGATTTGGACGCCTTTTTTACCCGCTTCTTCGATGTAAGGAATATGTTTATCCAACATCGCTTGCATGATTTCAGCTATTGTACCTTCACCTTCTGTTTTGGGGAGGGACATTTGGATGAGACCTGATTTTATGATTCTTGGCATAACGCTATATTTTTGTTTTAAAATAAAAATGATACATTATTAAAGCGCATCCAACGCCCAATATTGAAGCCCAAATATCGCACCAATCAAAAACTCTTCGGGGTTGAAATTTATCTGTTATTTCATTTGCAACCATTACTAAAACAGTAAAAATACAGGCTAAGTTGAAATGAGCTATTGGTTTTTTAGCGTTTATCCGATTAGCCAGATAAATTAAAGGCAAAGTGAAAGATAAGCCAAAATTGGGTAAAAAGCCTAACCAATATAAAACAGTTTCATCGCCTTTAAAATTGCTTCTGAAATAGCGAGAATAATAGATGAAAAATCCTGTAACTATACTCAAATATAATAATATTTTGCTTCGTGTCATATTTTCAACCAGATTAAATGCTCTTTTTCAAATGCTCCAAAAGTAAATCCCTTATAATACCCCCACCTTTTGAATTAAAATGCAAATTATCAAAAGTGATTTTATGCTTATGGTGCTGGGTTATTTTATCCCAATCCCAGCGCAAAAGAATATTTAAAATAGCCGATTGGGTTGTATAAGCACCCGTTTTTTCAAAAGGAATATGAGATTGCGCCTTGTTATTCTTCAAATACGCATCCAGTTTTTCATGCAAAGGCAAATAAAACACCCCCTCTTGATTATCTCGGGATGTACCATAAGTATTGGCTACTTTTTTAACAATTTCATTGTACTTTTCAACGGTTTTATAGATGGGATGCTCTCTATCTTCACCGATTGGAGCAATCGACATCAGTGAAATGGAAGCGGTTGTTTCAGCTTTCAAACGCTTAATAATTTTAGATAAATTGTCTTCATAACTCTGTAAAGTAGGCTGCGTTCCCCATTCTATTTTATTAAAAGCAATATACCTATCACTTTTTTTTAATAGACGAGATTGCGCCATTATATCATTACCGCCAATCAAAATATTGATATGGTGGGGTTTCATAACAATAATATCGTCTAACCGATGCAGCAAAGTATAAGACAAATCGGCATTGATGCCTGCATTAAAGACTTGATAATTTGGCAGTTGTGCGCTCACATCTTTCACCCAATCATAGCTCACGTTGCCATGTGTAAGGCTATCGCCTGCACAGACGAGGATTTTTTTATGGGGTAAAATAGCTGAAACGCTTGGGTAATTTTTAGGTGGTTTCATAATATTCTTGGCAATGGTTTGATAGCCAATTGCCAAGCCTATTATTAAAACGGTAAAAATGAAAAAGTAAAGCATGGAGATTCGTTTTTATTTAAAAAAAATTCATAGAATAAAAGATTAAATTTTTTATAAAATTATTTGTTTGAACAGTGTTGATTAGTTTGTAAAAGCGAGAAAAAGGTTTTAACTTTGAGTTTAAAATATTGAAAATGGAAAGATTACGTATTTATTACACTTATAGAGGAAATGGGATTTCATTTGTCACATCAGATAGTGACTATGAAAACTTTAAATCGCTTTTCCCAGACGCTCAACCTGCACGAAGCCTATTCATTGAATATGACTGGCGGAGCAATTTTAAAGAAAGTCATCCACAATTGGAAAACTATGTTTTGCCTGCCCTTACAGGTTTCTATGACTTAAACAAATTAAAGCAAATCAAAGATATTCAATTTATTTTAACACCAGAAATGAAGATTACTTATGCTATCAAAAATGAGTCAGAAATTCAACCTGTATATACTTTTTGACTTTTTTAAAGATAGGAATATGGGACAGTGCATAATCAGAATCTTGTTTTATACCTCTCTGGACAAAATAATAAAATCACTTGTTCTGGCATTGATTTCACTCCTTTTATTGATAATTATACTGATTTCCCATTGGTTATACATTGAAAATCAACCAATTATATTGACTTGCAATTCACCAATTATATTTTATCTGAAACTTTGTTTCTTTTTATAAACTGCCCATACCCTTTTTTTACCAAACACGCATTATTTTCAATCACAATACCCCCCCTCAGTAAAACCGTCTCCACTTTGCCTTGCACTTTCCAACCTTCATAAGCCGAATAATCTGTATTCATGTGGTGCGTTTTAGCGGAGAGTTCATGCTTGGTTTTAGGGTTGAAAATAACAATATCTGCATCTGAACCGACCGCAATTGTGCCTTTGCGGGGGAACATGCCGAATATTTTTGCAGGGTTGGTACAAGCTACTTCAACCATTTTATTCAAAGTAATTTTACCTTTTTTAACGCCTTCGGAATAGAGTAATTCTATGCGGTGTTCAATGGCGGGATGCCCGTTGGGTATTTTAGAAAAATCATCTTTGCCCATCAGTTTTTGTTGCCAAGTAAAAGGACAATGGTCAGTTCCAACAACTTCTACAATGCCTTGATTGATGGCTGCCCACAAATGATTTTGGTCTTTTTTTTCACGCAAAGGCGGCGACATGACCCATTTTGCACCTTCAAAATTGGGTTTTTCATAGAGAGACGCATCCAAAATAAGGTATTGAATACAGGTTTCACCAAACACTTTCTGATTCCTAAAAGTGGCTTGACGTATGGCATTTACGGCTCCCTCGCAGGTCATGTGGACAATGTAAATGGGGCAATTATTGTAAAAACCAAAGTCTGTAAAACGGTGCGAAGCCTCCCCCTCAGTAATTTCAGGTTGAGACAAATAGTGATAAACGGGCGTCAATTTCCCTTCGCTGCGGTGTTTGGCGACGAGGTAATCTATCATATCGCCATTGGTGGCATGAGCTGTTACCATGCCGCCACAGCGTTTTACTTCTTGCATCAAACCGTTCATTTGCCTATCGTCAATCATCAAAGCCCCTCGATATGCCATGAACATTTTGAAAGACGTGATACCCGTTTTTTCAATCAAAGGCTGTATTTCTTTCTTCGTATTTTCATTGAAATCGGTGACTGCTATATGAAAACTGTAATCGCCTACGGCGTTTCCGTTTGCCCGACCCGACCATTCTTCATAAGCCGCATATAGAGAATTTCCTTGTTTTTGTAAGATGAAATCAATAACAGTAGTCGTGCCACCGTACAAAGCTGCCCGAGTGCCTGTTTCATAACTATCGCTTGAAAAAGTGCCCATAAATGGCATTTCAAGATGCACATGTGGGTCAATGCCACCGGGAAAAATGAGTTTTCCAGCGGCATCAATGGTTTTTACCCCCCCCTCAGTATTTGAGCCCCCTCTGGGGGTTTGGGGGCTACCGATAGCAACGATTTTTTCATTTTCAATGAGAATATCAGCTGTGAAATCGTCGGTGGCGGTTATGATTCTGCCGTTTTTTATGAGTGTTTTCATTAATCGGGTTTTATCAAGTTAAAAAGATTTTTACTTTTGCCTAAAAATAACTAATTTTGTTTAAAATATAAAAAATGGATAACGAATTGCTTAAAAGAATTACAATTAATCCTAATGTTTGTTTTGGAAAACCAACTATTCGCAATATGCGCTATCCAGTAGAAATGATACTGGATTTGCTTTCTGCGGG
>JAYUQN010000638.1:0-3407 GCA_043756725.1 Saprospiraceae bacterium | reverse complement strand
CCAAATTTTCGCAAAGTTTTATTTCAAGCTCAACAATCATACAAATATAGCTCATTTATAGGAAATAATGAGCTACAAATCAACTATTTTTGAGCTGCAATGTGAAAAATCTTAACGGAAGCTATAAATATATATTATCAATCACATTTTTATACTTCTCTAAAATGACCCGTCTTTTCAATTTCATAGTCGGTGTCAATTCCGCTTTTGAGCCATCCGCTTTTTGAGGTTCCCACTGGTCCGCTACCAAACGAAAAGCTTTTATCTGTTCCACTTTACTAAAATTGGGGTTATATTTTTCAATAACTTCATTGTACTTTTTCAAAACTTCTTTATTCTCGATTATTTCTGAAATTCGTGTCCAAGTAATACCATTGTGGCTGCACCAGTCTTTAAGAGATTCGATAGCTGGCACAACGAGGGCAGCGACAAACCTTTGATTTTCACCGACTACCATAATTTGTTCTATCATAAAATTTTCACGCATTTTATTTTCAATAGGGGCAGGGGCAACATATTTTCCACCCGAGGTTTTGAAAAGCTCTTTTTTACGATCCGTAATTTTCAAAAATTTCACTCCCTTATAATCTTCTAACTTACCTATATCACCCGTACACATCCAACGTTTGCCGTCTATATATTTGATAACATCTGCCGTTTCTTTGGGTTTGTTATAATAACCGAGCATTACATTAGGTCCTGTGCAAATTATTTCACCTTCATTTTCATTGTAGTTGCCATCACTGTTATCAATTTTAACTTCTACCCCATCAATAATAGGACCTACACAACCCAATCTTGCCATGCCTTTATCAAAACGGGAGAAAGAAACGCCGGGAGAAAGCTCGGTCATGCCATACCCTTCCCGAACAGGAATGCCTGCTGCGGAAAAAGTTTTAGCAATTTTGACAGGACAGGCAGATGCTCCTACAATTATGCCTTTGACGCACCCTCCTAAAGCCTCTCGCCATTTAGAAAAAACGAGCTTATTAGCGATTGCCATTTGTATTTTTCTGAAACCCGTATAAGTTTTATCATACTCATAATCATCTGCTTGGCGCAATGCCCAAAAGAAAAGTGCGCGTTTTAACCCTTTCAATTCTAAACCTTTATTATATATTTTTTCATATACTTTCTCTAAAAGTCGTGGAACAGTTGTAAAAAAATGGGGTTTCACAGCTTTCAAATCGCCTTGTTCACCGCCCAGATTGTCAATACCTGTAAAAGTGACTTGAGCACCCACAAACATGTAAGCATAAGAAACAACACGCTCAAAAATATGATTGAGTGGTAAAAAACTTAACCCCCGTTCCCCTGCTTGCATGGGTATGATAGGCATTATGGATTTTATATTAGAAACAATATTGTCATGTGAAAGCATAACACCTTTGGGCTGTCCTGTTGTGCCCGAAGTATAAATAATAGTGACTAAATCATCAGGCAGAATAGTGTTTTTTATTCTATCAACTTCAGTTTGTCTATTTTCAATAGTATTCAACAATTCTGTCCAACAGGGTGCATATTCTACTTTATCAAAAGTATAAATAGTTAATAATGAAGGTATTGTATGTTGCGCTGTTTTCACTTTTTGAAACACAGACCCTTCTATATCGTCACCGACAAAACATAGTTTTACAGCAGCATCGTTGAAAATATAATCATACTCAGAAGGGGAAATTGAAGGGTAAACAGGGACATTGATAACACCGATTTGCATCATACCTATATCAAGGATAAGCCATTCGGGTCTATTTTTCACAATAACGGAGGCTATTTTGTCACCGGGTTTCAAGCCCAATTCGAGCAAGCCACAACTGACTTTATTTGCCAGTTCGATCATTTTTTCAGTTGAAAAATGGACTATTACTTTGCCTTCGTGTCTAAATGAAAAGGCGTATTCTTGTGGAAATTCCTGATTTTGAAAATAAATAAAATCGAAAAGTCGCGTAGGATTGAGCATGGATTTAATTGAAAAACTTGATTAATAAAATTGTTGGTATTTCAGAAACCAAGTTATGACAATTTTTATGAAATGAAAGCCCTCATTGCTTTTTTTTCAGATTCTTCTTTGCAAGCGTTAAAAATTGACAAAATTCCTTGCTGTCCGATATAAAATAAAGCGTCTAAAATGCTCAATCCAGCCAAAAAAGAGGCAGGATACTGAGGGGGGTATCTTTTTAAAAATTGGCTTAGATTATTGTATTTTAGGTCAATATTTAGACGATTATAAACACTTTCGGTTTGATATTTATGTCCTCCTGTACCACTCAAATAGGTATCACCTTGTAAATATTGAACGATAGCCGCGTTATATTCATCTGCCTTAAAACCCTGTAAAGGCAATTGTGATGAACTCACAATAAGCGTATTAATTTCTAAACAATCCATCACATTTACAATGAGTTCTTGATTAAGCGTTTTCAAATCCAGAATAGTTTCTGACGACAATATTATTTTTTCAATTTGAGGAAAATAATATTTGAAATAGGGTGCTCTATGGTAAGAGTTATATATTTTATTGATGTGTTTGGCTTGCCATTTTTGTTCATGGTTTATCTGTAAATCTTTGATTAGTGAAAAATCGCTGTGCTTTTTAAGCGGAACGCTCAAATAAGTCTGCTCACTGGCATAAGGGGATTTGCGGATAAACACCCGTTTGGTATAGCTTTGTTTGGTGTATTCAACCATGTCGTGCAATACAAACACGTCACTTATCCAAATTTTATAAAAATAGCCCAGCCAGGGTAAATAATTAGGTTGATGAATGGCTATGACTTTCATTTTGTGTTTAATTTTATTTATCTGAAATCATAATATTACTACCTGCCTTATTGCCCATAATTATTACTTTAGAATTTTGAGACAACGATAATTCTTTCATCGCTTTTATCTGCTCATATTGCAGCATTTTATCACTCAATCCCAACGACAATATGCGCTGATAATCGGCAATACCTTGCGCCTCTACACGCTTGCGCTCAGCTTCTTGCTTCTCTTTTTGCAAAACAAATTGCATTTTTTGGGCATCTTGCTCTGCGTTTATTTTTGACTCTATGGTTTGCTTCACAGATTCTGGTAGGGCAATGTTGCGAATAAGCAATTGTTCAAGGGTCAAACCGCGTTGTTTGAAATTGGTTTCAATGTCTTTATAAATTCGTTGTTGAAACTCCTCTCTTTTTACGGAATACAAATCAATGGCATTGTAAAAAACGGCATTATCACGGATTTTAGTCCTTGTAACGGGGCGAATAATAACTTCTTCGTAGTCGGGCCCAATTTCACGAATAATGCGGGGTGCTTCATCTCTGTTAACATGATAGAGAACTGTTAAGTCAATTGTGACCTCCAAACCATCGCTTGACAGCACTCTAATAGCATCGTCACCCGATTTGGTTCCTTCATTGTGA
>JAYUQN010000637.1:0-3408 GCA_043756725.1 Saprospiraceae bacterium | reverse complement strand
GGTCGTTGTAGTTGAGTAGGGTTTCACGCAGCAAATGCCCATCATCATCAAAACTCTCTAAAATGCGGTCAAGATTATCCAAAAGCAAAACAGCTTTTTTTTGAGACCCCCTCTCCGTAGGAGTCCCGGTGGACAGTAATTCGTGAATTTCACCATAGAGATAGCGGGTATAATCTTGATTTTCATCGAAGGAGTCAAAATCTTTTAACTTCTTTTTACCATCAAATTTCAACGTCAATTCCTGTAAAATCTCAAACCACAAATCGGATAAGCGGTAAATAGCGGCTTGTTCTTCCGCTAAATTGATAGCGACATATTTTTCAGATAAATCAGCATTTTCTTCAATTTCAATTTGAATCCGTTTTAAAAGTGTTGATTTTCCACTACCTCGTCTGCCCAGAATCAACTCATGTTGAAGTGGGTCATTGGTTTTTTTAGACCGCAAATCGTCAATAATCAATTCAAATTCGGCAATGCGAATCAGAAAATTTTGTTTAATTGCTTCGTTGCTACTGTTGGCAGCTTGATACAAAGTGAGTTGGTCAATAAACCAATTGGGACTGCTTTTAGAATCCATCATAAATAGGGTTGTCGTTTTTCCAAAATGCTTTTAAAAAAGGTGAAACGAATACATAGTTTTCACCGACTGTTGTAATATAACCGTCATGCTCTAAGCCTTGTACCAATTCCATATAAGTGGTTTTTTTATTGTATTTCAAGGCTAAATCGTACAATTGTCTTTTGTTGATATGGTTTTTATGAGCGATATATACCAATGTTTCATGTAAAAAAACGGCTTCATCTTCTGGAAAGTAGTCAAATAAACGCCTTTTCCATTCTTTAAAATGGTCGCTGTTTTTAACGATTTTATCAAAAGCTTTATCTATATTGTCCGTTGTAATGGTTGGATTGCGGATTTTGCGAGCCGTTTTATTGATTTCATCCAACATCAAATTGATGAAATAAGGAATGAAATACGTGATTTTAGACAATAAATGCGTTTGTAATTTTTCATCGTATTGAACACTGGCATCCTTTGTAGCCCATGAAATATAGTCTTTCGCTTCCTCATAAGTCAAAGCTTCAAAATCAATAATGCCAAAATCGTTGATGTCAACAGTGCGTCCTTCAATAGTTTTAACAATATGATGTATGCCTACCGAACCCGCTAAAACCATACTAAAATGGTTGCGAATATCTTTGTTTTGCCGCCATTGTCGGAGGTGGGTTAAAATGCTAATGGCTTCGTCTTTGTGATTTTTTTTATAGAGGTGGTTTAAAATTTCAGGCAATTCATCTAATAAAAGCACCACTTTTACATTGTTTTCAACCAATTTCAAGAGGATTTTATTAATTTCTGCAATATAATCTGTCGGTTTTTTATCGCCAAATTTCACGCCTTCAAGGGTCACTTCTTCAATGGTAATGTCTTTGAAAAATTTGGTTAGCCAGTTTGCCCCTTTTTGAAATTTATTCAAACATTGGACAATCAATTCAAAAAACTGTTTGTAAAACGCTTCTTCTGATTGTACACCTTCAATGTTTTTAAAAATACATTGGGTGTTTTTAGGGCAATTGTCAGTCATGGCAAGCATAACGGAAGTTTTACCGACCCTGCGCGGTGCAGCAATAAGGACATGATTGCCTTTTTCTATTTCTTCCCAAATATTGGCTTCAATTTCTGGGCGGGGGAAGTAAAAATCGCCTGTTGCCGTATTGCCAATAATAATTTTAGGGCTATTCCAATCGTTTCTCATTTTAGCTATGATTTTATTGTTAAAAATATTTGACAACAAATTTATAGCTAAAATATAATAACAACAAATTTATTGTCAAAAATTTTTAATTTTCTATCTAAATTCTTCAAATACTGAGGGGGTCTTTATTTAAAGAAGCAAAAGAAATAGCTATAAAACCACAAACAATAGTTTCAAAAGTTGAAAAAACTTCTTAAATTTGCATAAAACAAGAGAATGATAGCCTATCAAAGTGTATATGACAGTCTTGTAGAATTTATCGCCACACTCGACCCCATCAAGGTGTTGGGTTTTCATGCGCCCAAAAACATTCAAGAACGGGTGGAAGAGCTTTTAGACAAAAAGCAAGAGACAGGTCTTTTGGCTACAGAACAAGAAGAGCTTGACCATTACCTCATATTGGAGCATATTGTGCGCTTGGCAAAATCACGAGCCAGATTACATATTTCACAAGCACAATGATGTCAATCGTATTTTAGAACGTATAGATTTAATAACTGCTGGTTTATTTCCATGATTTAAAAGCCGCCTTGTTCCAAGTAAAGCGGCTTTTCTACAAAATACTGAGGGGTATGGAAATGATGACCATTTCGAGCATTCCCACGATATGGTCATGTTTTACATTAAAACGCCTTGAAAACCACAGTCTTCAAGGCATTTTTATGTAAAATGAGTATGAAATCTCAATTCGGTCTCTTATACCTCACAGGTGCAACAGGCTCTTTTTTCAACTCCACCCCCTGCGTCTTCATCAAATTCAAAGCTTCTTGCACGGCACGTTCCAATTGTGGGTCTTTACCTTGTAGCACATCGGCAGGATTTTGCAGCACTTCTACATCAGGTGAAATGCCTTCGCCTTCTATTGCCCATTTGCCAGTGAGGTCGTAATAGCCACCACGAGGGGCAACGATTCTACCTTTGTCAATCAGTGGCGGGGTATCCCATGTGCCGACTAAGCCGCCCCATGTGCGTGTGCCTACGAGAGGACCCACTTTCTGTTGGCGAAATAAATAAGGCATCAAATCACCGCCCGAACCCGCTCTTTCGTTGATAATCATCACTTTAGGTCCCCAAATACCGCCATTGGGAACGGTAAAAGGTTTATGCCCTTCTACACGGCTGTTGAAATAACCTTGAAGTTGGCGCGCCATCACATCTACAATGTAATCGGCTGCCGAGCCGCCACCGTTGTTGCGTTCATCTATGACAGCACCTTTTTTATCCATTTGTGAAAAATAATAGCGGTTAAAATAGTTGTAACCCGGGCGACCTGTGTTGGGAATATAGACATACGCCAACTGCCCATTGGACAATAAATCTACTTTTCTGCGGTTGCCTTCCACCCAATCCCGAGAGCGCAACGCCCCTTCATCGGCAATTGGCACAACGGTAACTGTACGACCCCCCTCAGTATTTGGCGTATTATTGACCTTTATTTTCACTTGTTTATCCACCTTATTTTCAAAATAACTGTAAAAATTGTCTGAAATACTGTCCGAATGGACTCCTGTGGAGAGGGGGGTGCCATTAACAGAAACAATGTAATCACCAACTTTTACATCCAAGGCAGGAGCTACCAAAGGTGCTTTCAATTCAGGATTCCAACTTTCGCCTGTGTAGATTTTTTTAATTCTAAAACCGCCATTTTCAA
>JAYUQN010000636.1:0-3410 GCA_043756725.1 Saprospiraceae bacterium | reverse complement strand
CGAAAAAACATAGAATACTTTACAGATAAAAAATAATTATTAACTTTTTTTTAAAAACTAAAAACAATGAAAAAGATGAAAAACTTTGGTCAAAAATTTATGGCAGTTGCTTTATTAGCCATCACAGCGTTTGTCGCACAATCTTTCACAAGTGTTCCAGAGCCTAACTACGGCTTTATTATTCTTCCAGCTTCTACCCCCATTTCATTTGAAGCGATGGAAACTATCTCTTCCGAAGAATTAGAAAGTGGTCACGATGTCGATTTTAGAGTTCGCAAAGATGTCACGGTCAACAATATAGTTGTCATCAAAGCAGGCTCAATCGCTACGGGAATGGTTAAAAAAGTGGTGAAAGCGGATAAATCTTGCACGACTTGCCCTCCAAAAGGCTGTGCTCATTTGCAAATTATGGTTGAAACAGTGCAAGCTATTGACGGCACAGATGTACGAGTACGCAGCACACCTTTAGATATTAAAGGTTGTTGCGAAAACTGCCCTGCTCAATTGACGATTGGCAAGACCATTTCAGCCGCTGTGGCAAGCAATACAAAAATTAATTTGTAAAATGCTTTAATGCAATCTTAGGAAGATGCTATTTCAAATCTTCCTAAGATTGTACGAAAAGCCCCCCTCAGTATTTTTTCTTAAACAGTATTAAAAATCAATTTCTCAATCTATTAAATAATTTTAACAATGAAAAAGATAATCATCGCTTCCATCCTTTGTATGATATTTAGCGCAACACAAAGCACCGTTTTTGCAGCAGCTCCTGTTATAACACTTAAAAACATGATGCCTGATACAGGCTCAATCCCAGTGAAAGTATCTTCAGCAACACCCGTACTTTTTGAAACCATTGAAGAAATCAATACCGAAAGAATTCAAGTGAGCAATATCATTCGTTTGAAAGTACGCCGCAATGTAGTTGTCAAAGGCAAAGTTGTTATCAGTGCCAATGCTATGGCAGAAGGTCATGTAACACGCGTATGGCGAGCAACTGCAAACAGTTCAGGCGGCGCCGAAATCGAAGTACGAGATGTGCAAGCTACGGATGATACAATGATAAATTTGAGTGGCACATTTCAACTATCAGGCTTATGTGAAGCAGGTCAACCTTGTGTTATTCCTCCACGTTTCCCCATCAATGCACATGTTGCCAGCAATTCTATTGTAATTATTGAAGAATAAATAAAGAATAATTAACCTGACTCAAAGCCCAAACCCATATAGTTGTATGGGTTTGGGCTTTTGAGTTATGAAAACCTCTACAATACTAAGGGGTAAAAACTACTCAAAACGAAACAACAGCGTCAAAAAACAGTAAAATCACATTGTCACAGTTTTTAATATCAAACCGTATATTTTGTTTCACATAAGCCTATTTTGGGGTGAAACAAAACTATAATATTGTTTCCCCCCCCGCCCCCCGCTAAAAAACACAATTTTTCTTCCGTAGGAATCCCTATGGGAAAAAACATGCAAAAACGTCCAACCACCGTCACAGATGTTTGATACCACCCGAGAAGTCCAATTTTTATCTGAACACGAAGCGCAGCGCATTTTGGACAAGATGACCGATAAAACCGATGCCCGAACTTTGCGCTTCCGTGCTGTCATTTTACTAATGCTCGATTGCGGTTTGCGGGTATCCGAAGCCTGTACTTTGCAAGTCAAGCACTTCGATTTCCCACGCAGAATCGTCTTTGTGAAAAGTCTGAAAAAGCGCAAGGATACGCCGCCCCGTGAAGTGCCGATGACCAGCCGCATTTTAGAAGCCCTCGCCGATTGGTGGGCGAAGCTGCCCGACCGCACACCCGATGCTTGGCTATTCCCAAGCGAAAGCAAAGAGAACCGTGCGAAAAATCTCCCCATGTCCCGCATCACCGTTTGGCGGTATGTCAAATCTGTGTCCGATGGTGTGGCACATCCGCATACTTTTCGCCATACTTTTGGAACGAATTTGATTGCCAATGGCACGGATATTTTTGTAGCACGTGACTTGTTAGGACATAGCCACTCAACTACCACCGAAATCTATGTCCACACGTCCCGTGAACGCCGCACCGAAGCCATTCAGCGTTTAGAACCCCGTTCACTTTGGTACAAACTCCGCTTGCGCTTTTTTCCACCCAAAGCCATTTCAATACTACCCGTCAGTAAGGGGCGTACCAATTTTCACGTGGGCAGGAAACAGGAAATTGCGAAATTGAATGACCTGCACGACAAACGGGTGAACATCTTGCTTTTAGGCGGTCAAGGCATTGGCAAAACGCATTTATTGGACAATATCCAGTCTAAGGTGTCTGACGCTTCCAAAGCGTCGGACACCTGTGCGCTCAGTCCCAAATTACTCCGCATAGATGATACAACCGAAATGAAGAAACAACTGGCAGACATGCTTCTGAAAATTCACAAAGATGACAAAGAAGCCGTTGCCAAACTCCTGCACGGCGATTTGGAAACATTCGGGCAAGTGGTGTCAAAATATTCCGTCAAACGCTTGACCGATGAACTCGTGAAATCCACCGAAAAGCACGAATACACCATCCTCATTGACGATGCCACCAAAGTGACAGCGGTGGGTGTCAAAGCCTTAGAAGCCTTGAAACACCATTTCCATTTTATCGTGGCGGCTCGGAATGTGGAAATCAAATTTGGCTCATGGCTCACCAATTTTGAAAAAATAGATATGAAACCCCTCACCCGAATAGAGTCCATGGAGCTGATACAAAGGGCTTCCAAAGATTTCAGAAACCGCATCGAAGATTATGAGCATTTCAAAAACTATGTCTGGAATCAAACACAAGGGAATCCCGAATATGCCTTAGATTTGATAGAGCGATTGGAAAAAGAAGCCATCATAGATACTGAACAACTGAACCAAATACGCCACACCGCTGCCCTACCAGAGTGGGATATGAGTATGCCCATTTTAATTCTCCTGTCCTCTTTGATGTTGTTGAAATATTTGGGCAATGAGATTGATGAAGATGACAGTGGGGCGTTTAAATTGTTTGGCGGGGCGTTTTTGATTTTAGCTTTGTTTTCGAGGAATTTGTTTCGGTTGGGGAAGCGGCGGTATGTATAATAGCTTTATAAGCCTATAAAATTAAATGGAATCTGCCAAGGATAAAATAGACATTCTGATACGATTGCGCTCCATATTAATTATTTTCAGATTAAATCATCCAATAAAGATAAGATGGCCTGCGTAATGCGATTGCGTTCAATATTGGCATCTCTTGCGTCCATCATACCGAGATTTTCATCCCGTTCCAAACGCGACAATCTGCTTTGCAGTAAAATGGTGTGGTTTTCATCACTTTTAGTAGCAATCTGCTTCAAAGCCTCACTTAATTGCCCATTTGAGACCAAACTTTTGACAGTGTCTTGAAAATTCAAAGTTTTAG
>JAYUQN010000635.1:0-3412 GCA_043756725.1 Saprospiraceae bacterium | reverse complement strand
ACGTAGAGACGTTGCACTGCAACGTCTTAGTTGTGGGCAAATTTACCTAACCCTAAGGCGTTGCAGTGCAACGTCTCTACATAAACCCGAATAAATCGAACAATAAATCCTTAGCTTAATGGCATTGCCCTAAAGGGGCTTTTTAACCCATTATTCGCATTATTACCTATTACCCATTACCTATTACCCATTACCTATTACCTATTACCTATTACCTATTACCTATTACCCATTACCCATTACCTATTACCTATTACCCATTACCCATTACCCATTACCCATTACCCATTACCTATTGACAAGTCTTGATTTTTTTATTTGTCAAAAATATCCTATCTTTGAAACCGAACTAAAAAATCGGTTTTATGAAAAAACGAATCGTTGAATACGTCCAATACAACCTTTGGGTTAATACACGCCTTGTCGCTTTGTTTCAAAACAGCGATGACTTCCTTATTTCAAAAGAAATAGTCAGTAGTTTTCCATCCATTCGTGCCACTTTGATCCATTTGTGGGATGTAGAAGTGTTGTGGATGATGCGCTTGCAAGGAGAATCGCCGAAGGAGTTTCCGTCTAAAAATTTTAAGGGCAGCAATGCAGAAGTCTATGCCAACCTGCTGTCAACATCTAAAGCTTTTTTAGATTTTGTTGAAAATCAACCTGCCAAGTTTTTCAATCAGCCTATCAATTTTACGCTTATATCTGCTACGGGTGCGTTCAAACACGAAGCAGCCGATATGATTCATCACTGCATGAACCATCAAACGTTTCATCGAGGTCAGTTGATTACGATGGCGCGTCAGGTGGGCATCACAGCATTTCCAAGAACGGATTTTATTGTTTTTAAGAGAGAAATAGAGGGATAGACCCCCTCAGTCATGCCTCTGGCTTGATGGAGCGAACCGCACCCTATTTTTCCAAAATTATAAATTAAATTTATAGCGCTTAAAGCAATTATTAAATTTTACAAATCATGCCAGAATTAAATTCCCGTCAACCCGATATGGGTGCAAATCCCGAAGTAGGGTTTGTGAAAAAACTCTTATTGTTTGCCTTGCTTTGTGTAGCGGCTTTTCTGGGTTATAAAATTTTGAAAGGTGACGATGTGCAAAGCAGTATCCCGCGCGCCATGCAAGTTACGTATGTGCCAGCCGATTTCAAAATGAACTTGGATGAGCAGAAAACGCTTGAAATTCTCTCTAATCCACAACGATACAAGCAGGAATTTGACGATTTGATATTGAATTTCAATACCAATTTGGTTGTTCACGTGTCCAATCGCATGGGTTTGAACAACCAACTGCGCACTGCAGCGGTCAATGAATACCGTAAAATGCACCCTTATGTGCGACAAATGTATTTCAATGATTTTATTGGTTTGACGGATACCACGTCGCAAATTTACCGCACATGGTATGAAAACGAAGGCTCTTCTGCGGTGGATTTGCTCAACGAAGTGGCTTCAAAATACACCTGTTTTTTCATGACCAGCATTATGGCAACTGTTTTGAAAACCCAAGATGGAAAACTGTCTGTGAAAGGCAGCAAAGTGGAGACGCCCTGTGGCATAGCGCTTACTGAGGGGTTGCGTCCGATGATAAAACGCTTGCAAGATGCGGCGGCGATTCGAGATTTCAGTAAAGCAAAAGGTTTGATGCGCGAAAGGGTAGAGCGGGCTGTGACGGAATTGGCGGTGATGGAGTTGCGGGATAAAAAAGGGATTAAATACGACAATGCCACCAAAGTATGGGGCTATAATGTGTCTCAAACGAATATGGAAATTACGGCAATCAGTATTGTGAAAGTGGGGTACAATTTGAGTCAATATTTGGATATTAGTGTGGATGATAGAAATAAAACAGTGAATGTAACCTTGCCGCAGCCGCAAATTTTGTCGCATGAAGTGTATCCCAAAGTAGAAGCCTTAGATGTGGGGTGGATGCGTGAAATCAGTCCCCAAGATTTTAATGATAATATCAATCGGTTGCGCCAATCTTTTCGAGAAGATGCCATGAACGGCGATATTTTCAACAAAGCACGGCAAAGGGCAGGTGCTGTGATGGATATGATGTTGTCGCCGATGGTGAAAAATATAAATAAAGGCTATAAAGTGTCGGTGCGT
Source organism: Saprospiraceae bacterium (assembly GCA_043756725.1). Classification (GTDB taxonomy): domain Bacteria; phylum Bacteroidota; class Bacteroidia; order Chitinophagales; family Saprospiraceae; genus JAAFJT01. The sequence goes on along the minus strand of JAYUQN010000635.1, from coordinate 1,290 downwards.
TTCAAAAATGACCAACAGAATTTGGATTATAATATGCCGCAGCAAAACACCGTGCAGCAGCCTCAAATACGGGTGCAACCACAGAAACAACAACAGCAGAGACCTGCTCAGTAATAAACGGGAAAGATTCAGGCTTTCAAAAGAGAGAAATAAAAGCGTTGGGAAATAAATTTTCTGAGGTATAAAAAAAGGGTAACCACTTTTGTATTGCGGTCACCCCTCACACTATGAAACACTATAATTTAATCTTTATTCAAGATGAATTATCAAACTTAATAGAAAGCAAATCTACAACTTTTCTTTTAAAAGAAAAAGTAATTTGAAAATATTTAATTAAGAATAGAAAAATAAGTTGATAAATTTAATTTTATAATTAATTTGCGTACATTTTTCATGCATTTTCCAATAAGCCCTCTTACGGATACGTTTTTTAAAAAGTGTAACAACTTAGCCGTACCATGGGCTTCAGCCCGTGAATGTCTAATTAATTGCGATAATTTTATTTTAAAATAGAATTTAACGTTTTTATAAGTTTACGGACTAAAGTCCGTGATACGGCTAAGTAATTACGAAAAAGTTATACCTCATTCAAAAAAATTTTACCATTCCACCATTCTTTCTCAATAAGGGCTTTGTTTTTTTCATAAAATTTTACGGCGGGTTCATTCCAGTCTAAGACTTGCCATTTCACTAAAACACATTTTTTTTGACGCGCCACTTCTAAAAAAGTCTCAAAGAGCTGTTGCCCCACGCCATATTGGCGATAGGATTCGGTAACGACAAAATCTTCGAGGTAGAGCATTTTACCTTTCCAAGTGGAATAGGTCATATAGTAAAAAATCATCCCGACAATGGCGTTTTCGGCAACATCAATAGCCACATGCGCTTCAAAAATGCCTGCATGAAAATCTTGCAAGTAATCCTCGATAGTGGCGGTATGCGCTTCGGGCGCGCGTTCGTAAACTGCCAATTCGTGCACTAAGGCGTGAATAGCGGGCATATCCGCTTCGGTAGCGGGTCGGATAGTAATGTTTTTTTTCATATTTCAAACTTGAAGCAGCGAATATACATAAAAAAGAGTCATGCCATAGTTGTTTGCATTAAAGTTTGTTAATGCCGTTTTGTAATATACTGAATGATAAATTTATACGTTTGAAGAAAATATTTAATATTAAATTTCACTTCAAAATGTTAAAGCAAATAATAGAAAAATTTTATTATCTACCTTTGCGTTCGTTTATAAATCTACATTGACAAGCTATTAAAAAACCAATAAAATATGTCAAAGTT
>JAYUQN010000634.1:0-3412 GCA_043756725.1 Saprospiraceae bacterium | reverse complement strand
TTGACGGATAAAAAGATATTGCCATTGCCCCGACTCCTTATATTATCGCCCGAATTTTCATCGAAAATAAGCGTGGTTTCAGCTTGATCCGTCAAGGTCAAATCCATTTCCAAATTGACACCGCTCAATTCTTTCACTTTGCGGGTCGTATCTATACCTTCCTCGCCATTTTTATTGGCTCTAAAAACGACGAATTTTTTTTCAGAAGCCTTTTGGTCAGAAGCAAAGGGGAAAACTATTTTAGTGCCTTTATCGGTTGTGGCGCGAATGCTGATATTGGTTCGGCTGAAATCGCCTGTAAAAGATATATCGCCTTTGCCAATTCCATAGCCATAATATAAAGAATTGTCTTCCCTTTTAGTATTCAACATCAAAAAAGTATCAGCCATCACCCGCACATTCAAACCGAAATCTTCGAATCGGTTATGGCTTAAACCCCCATATACACGTGCACGATGCCCCAGAGCGTCATAAATAGAACTGCCCGTTGCATCAAATAATGTATTTGAAATGCGCACTGTTTCATCGCGGATGAAAAGCCTTGATTTTATATAGTCAACAGTAAGGGCGACATTTCGCAGCCGCAATGCGCCATTATAGTTCAACGCATTAATAGGACCGCTGACTCCTAAGCCGCCTTCCACACCGCCTGCCCAACCCGAAACACCGTCTTCAATCAATAAATTGAGGGTTTTTATAGGAAAATCCTGCAAATTTAGTTTCAAATTAAGCGAATTGGCTGCAAAAGTATCTTTAGCTTCTGGATAATAGTAACCATCAATTGCCATCTTTTCGTTGCCTTTCAGAAGTAAAATATCGGTGAAAATAGGGCTTCTAAAATCTTTTCCTAAAGCGGCTATCCGCAAAGCTCCCCTGTTTTCGCCTTTCACAATAAAAGAATCCATAGCTGCATGAATTCTGAAATCTTTTTGTTTGAAAATATCATCAAATTCTATATTAGCGTAATATTTTCCACCCAATTTAAAACGGTCGTCTTTAATATAAGTATTGAGGAAAGCTATATCAAAATTGTTTAAGGTAGCACTCAAACCCCGTGATGTTTCACAGGATTCGAGTGTAATTTGTTGCTCTTTATGCCGCAAATCAAAGCCCCTTATATCGAGATAATCTTTACCAAAAACGATAAAATTGTCTTTATCCACATCCCAATAATTGCCAAATATCTTTATGCGAGACAATTGATTTGTACCAAAACTGAGTCTGTAAAAACTATCTTGGTGAACCAAAATAGCGTTTAACTCCACGGTATCCATTTTCAGCGACTGTGAAAAATTATGAGATGTGAAACCAAATTCGAGCGTATCACCCGTTATTTTATTTTGAAAAAACAAATCTTTAAAATCCTGTTGCTCATTGATAAGCACATTATAACTGCCCAATCCCCAATAGATATGTTCGCCTTCTGCTTCTCCTCTGAAAGCAAATTCCACAATTTTAATATTGTCATATTTATGCGTTTCAAGCGTTTCCAATTCCCATGACAGCGTGTTTTTATCGTCATTCAAATCACCTTTTAAGATAATATTGCGCAACGGTTGCAGCTTTGGGGCAAACAGTTTAGTGAGCGTTTTACTATTATTAATCGTGATATTATAGGCAAAATTGTGCGGCATACTGAGGGGGTACTTTGGCACCAGCCCAAAGTCCGAAGCTAAACGAGGATGGTTTCTTTGAAAATGGCTTAAAAACGCATCAGGTATTTGTTCAATATTAAATCTTCCATCAAGGGTAGCGGTTAATATTTCAGACTTTATATCAAAATGTTTAGTACTATCTGCATTACGGGTTGAAATAACAGAAAGGGAATCAATGCGGTGTTCTTCTGTTTTATTTTTCACTAAAAGAATATTTTTAGCGTCAATAACACCTGTAAAATCTGATAATTTGCTACCTGTTAAATCCAGATTGAGTTTTCCGGAAAGCACAATATCTTCTTTTGCCAAATTCAGCGTTTTCAAATCCAATCTATTTATATCCGATTTGAATTTGAAAATAGGTTTTGCGGTTGCAAAGTCCACAGTTCCATCAAAAACAATATTAGCATTGGCGTCTTTACTTTCTAATTTCCCTTTAAAAAGGTTTTTATTAAGTTCGCCCGTCAAACTGATGCCTTTATACTCGTAGTTTTTTACTTGAAAACTATCCACCACCGCCACCAATTTCAAATTCACATTGTCTTTATTGAAACCACTACCATTCAATATGGTCGTTTTGATAGATATTTTACCGAAGTCTTTATTTTGAGTGAAAACACCGAGGTTAAAATTATCCAAAGCCAAATCTCCTTCATAGGTCGAAATAGCTTTATTATTAGAAGCAGGTTCCAATTTCACGTCCATCACAGCCGCTCCAATATCGGAGTTGAGCCGCCCATTTGCGATGAAATCGTTGAAAAAACCCACAAATTCCCCTTTGAAATTGAGGTTTCCCAGACGGTCAAAATCGGTAGGCGGTTTAAAATTGGGTATCAATTGTTTCAAAGTGGTCATATCCGTTCGTAACAAACCCAAATTAAGATTGATAAAGGTTTCATCGCTATTGGTCAAATCTTTAGAGTCGAATTTGCCTTCTGCGTGAAATCCTTTGCCCAATTCAATATCAAAATTCGGTAGTTTCAAACTGTTTATTTTACCAAAAATCTTAGCATCTATTGTGGCTATTTCTTTGCGATTGCGCACAAAAAACGGGTTACGTTCCAAATCTTTTGCAAAGGTCATGATATCATCTATTAACACTTTGCCGCTGTTAATGCGCGCATCTAAAAATACTTTGTTTTCAAAATCGCTGAAAGCTTCGTAACCTGTGGGATAGATTAAACGTAAGGTATCGCCCACAAATGTATTAGGGGTTTCAATTTGCAAACCATACAGGGCGGTCTCTGTCGGTGAAATTTTGGCATCACCTATTACCAATTTATTCAAAATAAATCCACTTTTTTCCTTTAAACTGATACCATCCACAACGCCTGTAATATCCTCTTTGAAAACAATGAAATTATGAATATTAACTCTAATATCCGACACATTCAAATGGGCATATTCTAATCCGAAGGGATTCCCATGGAACAGGCTGTCAGATGAAATTCGCTTGGGTACGCTGCGCCAATTGTCCAATAAAAAATGTCCATCTTCGATAGAAATAGCCCCAATTTGGAAACGAAAAGGCGTTTCACTGGCTAAATACGCACTGGTTCCAATGCTATCAATAAGGGGTGTTTTACTATCTTTTAGTGCAGTATCTATGCCTGTCTGAAACTTTTTAACTTTAGCTGGTAACGGGTTTTGCCCCATTTCTTCTATATGAAAATAGGGATTATAGAGATTGACACGGGTAATATCGAGCAAATGTTTAGGCAAATTCATGATATTGGTGTGCATATCCATCGCTGTCA
>JAYUQN010000633.1:0-3414 GCA_043756725.1 Saprospiraceae bacterium | reverse complement strand
GATTTTTCGGTATTAAATCTTTCATTAGGATTGAGTGTATCCCTATAAGCTTTATTGTTAAATCGCTCATTGGGCGGCAATGTATCTCGATAAGTTTTAATGTTAAACTTATCAGTAGAGTCGCGATTGGTATTATTAAACCGCTCCTTCGTTAGAGAGTCGCGACGGTTTGCATTATTGAATGTGTTATTATTCATTGTATCGCGATTTGTTTTGTTAAAAATTGTATCGCTCTGGGCATTCATACCCAAACAAAAAAGTAAAGCTGTGTTTACTAATATGAACTTTCTCATTTTTATTTTGCTTTAAAAAGTATTAGCGTATTAAATTAAATAATTAGTGTTTTGAAGTTCTACAGAAAAGAAAAAAGGCAATCCCCGCGTGAGCGGGGATTTTTCAATTAAAGACTATACATTGCCTTGATTTCTTCTTGTAGATTTGCCATCGCCAAATTTGTTAGCATTGTCAACATCATCGTCATTGTCGGTAAGCAGTTCATCATCTTCTGAGTCCAAATCAGTAGATTTTTTTTGAGAACCTTGCTGATTGTCATTTTGACGTCTTTGATCTGTTCTGTCTTTCTCGTCTCTTCTTTGTCTATCGCTATCCATTGAATTTGAAGTAGATCTGTTGTCTTTGCTTTCATCTCCAGAAGATGTTGAGCTTGACTGATTGCCAGATTTTTTGTCATTGTTCATTGATGTCGTTCCTGAATTAGACTGTCTTTGACTGCCATCTTGAGGAGATTTTGATTGAGACTGGTCACCAGATTTGGTCTGATTACTTTGATTTTTTTGATCCTTTTGATCTTTCTGGTCTTTTTGATCTTTTTGCATTTTGATTTAAATTTAAAAGTGATTGAATATAATGATTGAAATATTTAAGCCATGAATAAAGCCAGTGCCATTAAGCTAAGGAATTCTCTATGCCGCCCCCCCGACCCCCAGAGGGGGAGTACATCCGAAGTAGCTTAGAATTTTGTACACTTTCTTTGAAAAAGTACCTAATTCTGACTTACTTCGGATGTACTCCCCCTTTGGGGGTCGGGGGGGGGCGGCATAAAGAATTCCTTAGCTTAATGGCATTGAAGTAAAGCCTTTATACACTTCTATAAGCGTCTTCAAGCTCTGGTTTGCGGCTCTGTGTTTGTGGTTTATTACCAATAAAATCTATTAAATCTCTATTCAGTTTGTCTTTTTCAGTTATAAAAAGACCATGAGGTGCGCCCGAATAAACAATATATTTGGCATGTGGTAGCAACTCGGCTGTTTTATTACCCGATACGTTGATAGGCACTGTTTTATCCAAATCGCCGTGTATGATTAAAGTAGGGACATTAATTTTCAACACATCCTTTCTAAAATCTGTTTCTGAAAAAGAGTGAACACAGGCGGTGGTCGCAGTATGTGAACTCATGAGGCAAAGCATCTGATTCCAATCCAACAAAGATTGGCTGACAGCCCAATTGAGCATGCTGACGCCATAGAACTGCTTGGCAAAGTTTGTCAGAAAAGCAGGGCGGTCTTCTTCTATCTTTTCTAACATGTCATTGAATACCTGTTTTTCAACGCCCTCTGGATTATCATCTGTTTGGAGCATGAAAGGCGTAACAGAGCTTATCAACACCACTTTTTCAATTTTTTCTGTACCATATTTACCGATATAGCGGGCAATTTCTCCACCGCCCATTGAAAAACCTACAAGCGTTACATTTTTTAGATTCAATTGGTCAATCACGGCTTTCAAATCATCGGCAAGCGTATCATAATCATAACTACCCAACGGACGGTCTGATTTGCCAAAACCTCTACGGTCGTAAGCAATGCAACGGAAATTCTGAAGGGGGAGTTGTGATAACTGATATTCCCACATTTCGTGGTTGAGGGGCCAGCCATGTATAAAAACAACAGGCTTTCCTGTTCCCAAATCTTCATAAAATAATTTGACAGGATTCGTTGACCCGTTTGATTTTGATTCGATGAAATTCATGAATTTGAGCTTTTAAGTGAATAATAAAGACTTAGCGGGTACAGGTGTAGCGTCCTGATATATCTCAGAACAAGAAGTGCCATCAGCTTTGCTGAACAGGTTCATCCGATACGACACGAGATGCCCGTCTAAGCCAATACGTTATTTTATACCTCCTGTGAAGCTTTGAAATTTTAACGCCATACGTTAAAATACTGTCCGAAGGGACTCCTATGGAGAGGGGGGTATCAACCAACCTCACTTATTCAGGAAGCCTATATATCTGTTGTATTTTCTATGGTGAAATAAAAATCAAGCGGTACTATTCTCTCAGTTTGCAGTGGCTGCATGGGCATTGATGAAAGATTCAGCAATTTCTGTAAGTTTTTTATCGGCGCCTTTTTCCTCGTTAAGTGTTTGTTGTAGTATTGTAACTGCTTTGTTTTCGCCTAAGGTTTTAGCAAAAGAACAAAGTGTGCCATAAGTAGCAATCTCATAATGTTCAACTTTTTGACCTGCAGCGATAATGCCTGCGTCTCTAACCATACCTTCTTCCGTACTTTCCATAATATCTTCCGCTTCTTTTGTTAAGCCAATTATAGCTTCACAAGTTTTAGCTTCCGCTTTTTCACCCAAAGAAGCAAAAACTTGCTCTAAGCGCGTAACGTGAATTTTAGTTTCTTCAAGATGTCCTGTCAAGGCTTTCACCAAATGGGAGTCAGTTGCCTTTGTAATCATTTTTGGAATCGCTTTAGTCAAAGCTTTTTCTGCAAAGTAAATGTCTTTCAATCCATCTACAAATAGCATACGCAAGCCTTTTGCTACGTCCGATTTTCCGCCCTTTTGTGTGGTCTTACCTTGATTTTGCGTGTCGCTTTGAGCGAACTTAGTGTTTGTACCGTTCATTTTTTTTTTGATTTTTAATTGTTAAATATGATGACTTCTTTTTGATAAGTTAAAGCTATAAAATCTTATAAAACACATAAAATGCGAGGAAATACTGTCACGCCCAGTTGTGATGAAGCCAAAGGCATCAAGGGGGGCAATTTCCATGGGTATGTTTACCGTCAACCTGAATTTTATACATTTTTATTGCGGGCAAAGACAATAATGCCACCTACAAGAAGAACCACACCCACAATAGGAGACCAGCGGACAGGATTGTTCTTTTCTTTACTTATTTCAACGGGACCCAAATCCACTACTTTTTCTTTCGTGACATAATTGAAGCCTGTGTAAGCTATCATAATTAAACCAATTACGATAAGGGCAGTTCCTACAAATTTTGTTTGCATAATTTAGACAGTTATAGTTAATTATTTAATCATGTATTTTTCTCTTCACTAAAACGCTAAAAGCTTAAGGATGGGATAGTGTGTAGTTGTTGTTGTTCTTCTATATGATAGTATGACATAAATTTCAATCACAGTGCAAAGATGCAAGACT
>JAYUQN010000632.1:0-3416 GCA_043756725.1 Saprospiraceae bacterium | reverse complement strand
AAACTTACCCTAAATCTTTGCTCACCCCCCTCAGTATTTTCAGTAAAAAAGCTATATTTTAATCAAAAAAATGTGTGAAAATGTTTAAAAACTACTTAAAAATAACGCTTGCGGTGATGAAAAGGCGTAAATTTTACACCTTCATCAGCCTATTTGGTATCAGCATAACGCTGACAATATTGATTGTCTTGGCAGCATTTATTGACAGTTCTTTTGCGCCTGAATATCCCGAATCATTTCGCAATCGGACGTTATATGTTTCGACTGTAAAATTGTTAGACCAGCAAAACCGAGGCTCAAGTATGAACCCAATTAGCCCCTATTTTGTGAAATCCTATATCAAAACAATGCCTTTTCCTGAAAAAGTATCCATGTCTTCGGGTCCCATGCCGATGAATACGTATTTGAATGGTAAAAAAGCAAAGGTGTGGATAAAATATACGGATGCCGAATTTTGGGATATTACGCAATTTTCCTTTCTGGAAGGCAAAGGTTTTACAACTGAAACCATTAAAAATAGCGATAACGCTGTCATTATCAACGATTTGACCCGTGACCAGTATTTTGGCAAAAGGGTATCCGTAGTGGGTAAGTCCTTAGAGATAGATGATGTTGTCTATCGCATAATTGGTGTTGTGAAAGGTTGCCCGATTACGCAAATTTTTGTGTCTTCGGATATTTATCTGCCTTATACAGCCGACAAAAGCCCTCAAAAAGTAGGAGAATTAAGCGGTCGTTATACCGCCATGATATTGGCTAAATCAGAGCAAGATATACCTGCCATTAAACAAGATTTTTTATCCGTATTGGGTAAAATTCCCTTAGACAATGATAAAGATGTGGAAAAAAGAAAGTTAGGTAAATCAGACCGTAAAGGTTCTGGTTTTAATCCTGATACGATAATTGCTCATGCGGATACATACGTAGAGAGTTTTACCAATAACATAACAGGGAACGATACAGACAGTGGCAAATCCACTTTTTTCATAATATTAGGCATATTCGCTGTCCTTTTTATGCTCCTTCCAGCTTTAAATCTTATCAATATCAATATTAGCCGCATTATGGAACGAGCATCCGAGATAGGTATTCGCAAAGCCTTTGGCGCATCGATAGGTACTTTAACGGTTCAGTTTATCATTGAAAATGTGATAATAACCTTGATTGGAGGTATTGTCGCTATACTTTTATCACTTGTCGCTATTGCCTATCTTAATCAAAATGGTGTAGGTCCTATAAAAACCTTGAATTTGGGCATCAACTGGACGGTTGTTTTTATAACCTTGCTTTTGTGCCTAATTTTCGGTCTGATGTCGGGTGCATACCCTGCTTGGCGCATGTCGAAATTAACGGTGGTGGATGCTTTGCGACAATGAAATACTCAAATAAGAACAAATTAAAATATCTCAAATTCAATAAAAAAGATAAAAACCATGATTCAACATCTATTTAAACTTATCTGGAAACGCCGCAAGAGCAATTTCCTCATCATGTTGGAAATATTCGTTGCGTTTTTGATACTGTTTGCAGTATCAAGTGCGTGCATTTATTTGTACAGAAACTATAACCAGCCTTCGGGCATTAATGTAGATAATGTTTGGACGGTTTATGTCAATTATAATTCACTGAATGACAGCCTCAATCGTCAAAATGGTGAATTATTAGAGCAAAAACTAAAGAGTTTCAAAGAAATTCAAACTTTTAGCTTTGGGCATGAGACGTTTCCTTATGGCAATTCGCATTCAGGGGGCAATGTTTCTTATAGGACAAATGAAGTGAATGTATCTTATGTGACGTTAGATGAAAATGCTCCCTCAGTATTAAAGCTCAAATTATCAGAAGGTACTTGGTTTAAAAACAGCGATACCGTGGGTAATGTCACGCCTATTGTCATAACTCAATTTTTAAAAGAAAAACTATTTGGTGTAGAAAATGCACTTGGGAAAAAATTGGGCAAGGATGACGATGAACGCAGGAGCAAAGTTGTGGGTATTATCGCTAATTTTAAACAAACAACAGACTTTGATGAATTGTCAAGCACCGTACTATCGCCTTTTAAAGATACTAAAACATCATTTCTGGCACGAGTGACCCCCTCAGTATCCGCCGAGTTTGAGGCACAGTTTGCTAAATCTTTAAGGCAGCTGAATAAAGATTGGGCTATTGAAATTCTCCACACAAGTGATATGAAAGCTGAAAAAAACACCATTTATATCGTACCCTTGACCATTATCTTTATCGTCTGTGGCTTTTTGATAACCAATGTTGTATTAGGTTTGTTCGGGGTGTTGTTTCAAAACATTGCAAGACGTAGAGGTGAAATTGGCATTCGCAGGGCAATGGGCGCAACACAGGGCAATATTTTAAGTCAATTCATTGGAGAAATGATGGTTTTAGCCACCTTTGCGATTGTTTTGGGCGTATTTTTCGCTGTTCAATTCCCAATTTTGAATGTTTTTGATGTAGCGACAAGTGTGTATATGGGAGGAATATTCATAGCTACAGTAGCTGTTTATGGACTTGTGTTGTTGTGTTCTTGGTTTCCGAGTCGGCAGGCGGCAGCTATTTATCCTGCGATGGCTTTGCATGAGGAGTAAAAACTACTCATCACTTTTGCTTTCAGCAAAAACAACGTTTTTATAAATTTGAGACAATTTGATAGTGAAATTGAGTTTGGTTAGATGAATTTCTTCTTCAAGTTCTGTAAAAACATCGAATCGCCAACCCTGTTCATCTCGACTATACACTTTTACAAGCGGTTCATCTTGGTCAACAATAAGGTAATATTGTGTAGAAGACAAGGCGGTATATTCTCTTAATTTATCGTTGTTATCTGTTTTAGTTGAATTATCAGAAGTAACCTCTATCAACAAAACGGGTTTCGTAACGGCATAAGTATCCGTTATATCCACTCGTTTTGCCATCATTACATCGGGGTAACGATAGCTTTTGATGGGGTTTTTATTGATTTTAGCTCTTATATCATGGCGTAGAATATCATAACCAGCATATTCAAAAGTAAGTTGAAGAGGCAAACTACAATTTTCTGCAATACGATTGGCAACAACGCTTTCTCCCGGTATGGCGATAAGTTTTCCGTTAACAAATTCATGGCGAATATCCGAGTGTTTTTCCAACTCAAAATATTCCTCTACGGTGTAAATTTTATTCAACTGTGGCGCACTTGCTAATACCATTGTTTACTTTTTTTTTACAAAAATACTATTTTGTTATTAAAAAAAGCAAAAAATACTGAGGGGGTACTAAAGTGTTTTATAAAGAATTTTAAAAAAATTGATGGTATGCTTAAGTAGGTATATACATGAAACGGGGTAAAATCCCGATAATATAGCAAAAAAAATGAAGCCAAGACGTTGCAGTGCAACGTCTCTACTTAGGCAAAATACCTAAAAATG
>JAYUQN010000631.1:0-3421 GCA_043756725.1 Saprospiraceae bacterium | reverse complement strand
TATGGAACAAAATAATAAAATCGTCCTTTTTCAAGAAAAAGCCATTCGCCGTGTGTGGCACGAGGATGCTTGGTGGTTTGTTATCGAAGATGTGATAACAGCCCTCACCGATTCTGCCAATCCCAAAATGTATCTTAAAAACATGCGCCGCCGCGACCTCGAACTCAACAAAGGGTGGGTTCAAATTGGCACTACCCTTACCGTGGAAACGGAAGGGGGGCAACAAAAAATGAACTGTTCCAATCGAAAAGGACTTTTTCGGTTGATTATGTCCATCCCATCACCCAAAGCAGAACCCTTTAAACTCTGGCTGGCACAAGTGGGGGAGGAGCGCGTACAAGAAATTGAAAACCCCGAACTCGGTTTTGACCGCCTCAAAGACATCTACAAAGCCAAAGGCTATTCCGAGGAATGGATTGAACGCCGCTTGAAAAGCATCGGCATCCGCAAAGAACTGACCGATGAATGGAAGGGTAGGGGTGTCATTGAAGGACAGGAATATTCCATCCTCACCGCTGAAATCGCCAAAGCCACGTTCGGGCTAACACCTTCGGAACATAAAAAGGTAAAAAGTTTGGACAAAGAAAACCTGCGTGACCACATGACCAATCTCGAACTCATTTTTACCATGTTGGGTGAAGATGTAGCTCGGCGGGTATCTGTCACAACAAATGCCCAAGGTTTTGAAGAGAATCACGAAGCCGCCCGAAAAGGCGGACAATCCGCAGGCGAAGCTCGGGAAAGGGTAGAAGCCATTTCAGGTGAAAAAGTCGTATCGGTAGATAATTTTTTAAACCAAATCAAAGAAGCGGAGCAAAAACAGGCTTTGCCGCCTAATGCTATAACAGATTTTACAGACAATACTGATGCGGAATAGAAACACCTTAGAATTTATGCGCCTGTGGGAAGAACTCTATAATCCCGATTTTAAACCCCACGGATTCGAGGGGTTTAAAGAAGAATTTGGTTTGAACTCTTTTTGTGGAAAAAATACTGAGGGGTGTCATGTTCGGGGAAATTTCAAATTTCCCCGAACATTTCGCTCAAAAAAATATCAATTTCTTAGACCTTAAAATTTGATACACGATGCAAAAAGGAGAAATTCTAATTTATCAAGCACCTGATGGCAATACCCAAATAGATGTGCGCTTGGAAGAAGAAACTGTCTGGTTGTCGCTCAATCAATTGGTGGACATGTTTCAAAAAGCCAAATCTACCATCAGCGAACATATCAAAAATATTTATGAAGAAGGTGAATTAAACCGCTCGGAAACTGTTCGGAATTTCCGAACAGTTCAAAAGGAAGGCAAAAAAAATGTCACCCGTGATATTGAATTTTACAACCTTGATGTGGTTATCTCGGTCGGCTATCGGGTCAAATCGCATGTTGGCACGCATTTTAGGCGCTGGGCAACGCAGCGTTTAAAAGAATATTTGGTCAAAGGTTTTGTTTTAGATGATGACCGTTTGAAACAAGCCCGAAATAATTATTTCGATGAACTCTTACAGCGTATTCGGGATATTCGCACCTCTGAAAAAGTCTTTTACCGCAAAGTGTGTGACATTTACGCCACCAGTATGGACTATGATGCCACAAACGATATGTCACAACAGTTTTTTGCCTCTGTACAAAACAAATTTCATTGGGCAATTCACCAACATACCGCCGCTGAATTGATTGTCGAGCGCGCAGATGCCAATCAACCCAACATGGGTTTGACCGTATGGACAGGCGATAAAATCCGAAAAAGCGATGTCATCATTGCCAAAAACTACCTCACCGAGACCGAACTCAATAAACTCAACCTTTTAGTCACGTCTTATTTGGATTTTGCAGAACTCCAAGCCCTTGAACGACACCCGATGCGGATGCACGATTGGATTGACAAACTACACGGCTTTTTGACCCTCAGCAATAGAGAAGTGCTCTTAGATGCTGGTAGAGTGTCCCGAGAACAAGCTGAAGCCCATGCTCTGGCGCAATATGACAAATACAAAGCCCAATTGCCAACACCTGTTGATGATTTGGATAAATACCTCAAAGGGCTTTTTACAGGCGGTAGAATCAAAGAAGCAGAGCAAAAACAAGCTTTGCCGCCTGATGCTATCACCGATATTACGGAAAATACGGAAGGGTAGGGGAGGATATGGGACATATTACCCCCCTCAGTACAAACCCCACCAACATACTTTTATTTCCCTACCTTACACATGATAACAAATTAAATATTATATTTGACCTTTTTAGGACAAGAAAAACAACATTTTAAACACGCATAAAAATACCAACAAACAACAAGAGTATATGAACAACCAAACTCCTTTCCAAAAAGTCTTAAACACATTCCGCAAACAAGCTTTTTCTGAACGAGACAAAGGCGATAAGTTTGAGCGATTGATGCAAGCCTATTTGCAAACTGACCCAACTTATGCCAACAAATTTAAAAATGTGTGGATGTGGAATAATTTCCCTGCCCGTAAAGACTTTGGTGGAAAAGATACAGGTATTGATTTGGTGGCTCTCACACACGAAGGTGATTATTGGGCGATTCAATGCAAATGCTTTCAAGAAAGTGCGGTTATTGATAAACCTGCGGTGGACTCTTTTCTTTCTACGTCGAGTAGAGAATTTAAAAACGATAATTTTCAGACTACCAAATTTGCCCATCGGCTTTGGATTGCCACCACGTCAAAAGGTTGGGGTGATAATGCAGAGGAAACCATCAGAAATCAGCATCCGCCTGTTTCACGGATTAATTTATATCAATTAGAAGGGGCTCCTGTTGATTGGGAAAAATTAGAAAAAGGTATCTCTGGTAAAGACGCTCGGGTTGCTAAAAAACCGATTTTTGAACACGTTTTTGACATGAAAAATTTGACGATTGACCATTTTAAAGAACATGACAGAGGTAAACTTATCATGGCGTGTGGCACAGGTAAAACCATTACCGCTTTAAAAATAGCGGAAAAGCAAACCGATGGCAAAGGCTTGATTCTCTTTTTAGTGCCTTCTATCGCTTTATTGGGTCAAACTTTGAGAGAATGGACGGCACAAGCGGATGAACAAATCAATGCTATTTGTATTTGCTCGGATTCAGGCGTTTCAAAAAAACAAACCAAAAATGAAGACTCTGATGGGTATAGCATTGTGGATTTAGCTTTACCCGCTTCAACGGATATTAAAGGCATTGTCAAACAGTTTGATGCCTTGAATGTGGTGAAAAAATCGGGTATGACAGTTGTGTTTTCAACGTATCAATCCATTGACGTTATCTCGGAAGCACAAAAAGTATTGGCGCAAAAAAACAACCCCCTCAGTACGTTTGACCTTATTATCTGCGATGAAGCACACCGTACAACGGGCGTTACATTGGCAGATAACGATGAATCGGCTTTTGTAAAGGTGCATAATAATGACTTT
>JAYUQN010000630.1:0-3427 GCA_043756725.1 Saprospiraceae bacterium | reverse complement strand
ATAATGAAAAATATTTTCATCAATAATTATCGTAAAAAAGTGAAATCTAATACCATTATTGATGGTACAGATAATCAATTTTATCTCAATTCAATGACCGTTTCAACGCCCAATCGTGCTGAAAGTGAAATCATGATGCAGGAACTGAACCAAATGGTCGCAGAATTGGAAGATAATATTCAAGTACCCTTCGTGATGCACTATCAAGGTTACAAATATCAAGAAATTGCGGACGACCTCAAACTGCCTTTAGGTACAGTGAAAAGCCGTATCTTCTTTGCGCGTAAAGAGTTGAAAGATAAAATCAACGCGCGATATGACAATATTGGAAAAATTTATGAAAAAGGTACAGTGAGCATGGAACTCAACCAACCCTTTTTCGGGTAATAAAATTTAGTTTGATTTTTCATAATAGAGGGTGTAATTTGGCGATGACTTAGTAGTCATCGCTTTTTTTATTTGGGGCTTTCGTAAAGATAATGGTCACGCTTCTATCGTGATGTATCATAAGCCAGTTTTGTCATTCCGAGGAACGAGGAATCTGTATATTAAAGACATTCAGATTCCTCGTTCCTCGGAATGACAAAACTGGCTTATGATACATCACGATAGAAGCTTGACCACTAAAATTGCGGAAGTACCTTCTATTTGATAACAACTGGAAACACTACATCCAAATCCGTCTCCCCTGTTTTAGAAGGGTCAGAAGCCGATTTATCAGCTAAATGTTTCAAAGTAACTTGCAAAGTGCCACTACTTGCCGCAGCTGTTTTAAAACTGGCTGTTTGTCCGAAATCTTTACTTTTAGTATCTTTCGACAAATCTGAAACGGTTAAGTTCACCCCAGTCACTTTATAGACGAATAAATGGTCGTTTTTTTCAGCAATAATTTCAAGTGTAAAATCTTTGACGGGATTCGTAGAACCATCTTGCAAAGTTAAATCAACGGCGAAAGTACCATTTGGTGAAAGTTTTATTGTATCAATTTTGGGAACTGTGCCGCCAACACCATCAATATCAGACCAAGTAAAAGTATTCGCTCCTATTTTAATTTTTAAGACATTGATATTCTCTTGCTCATCTACTCGTGTTTTTTTACACGCTGAAAAAGAGATTAAACCAATCATTAAAGCCTTGAAAAGGCTTTAGAAAAATATGTGCTTTTGCATGATTTCTATTTTTTTTAAATGAATTAAATAATAATTTTCACTTTTAAACTAATGTTCCTTCCTACAGCTTCACTGAAATACCGCATACGGTCAAGGTAATCTCTATAAGAATTATTGAAAAGATTATCTATTTTCAATATTGCCTCCATACTTTGTTTACCGATTTTCATATTACCGCCGAAGGTCAAACCCACAAGCGCATAACCCGAAGGCGGTGCTTGATAGTCTGAAATACTGAGAGGGGTACGATTTTGCTTTTTTACCATTAAAAAACTAATTGCGCCATAGCCTTGCTTCAATTTTCTAAAGGATTGATTTTCAAGCCTTAACTCCATTTCTACCCTATCTGAAGGCATCAAAGGCAACCATTCATTTTGCATTTTATTGAGCGCAAAAAGCGTTGAGGCTTTGGTTTTCCAGACCCAGTTTTTCAAAGGTTTCACTTCAATGGTAAAATCGCCCCCCCTCAGTATAGCGGCTGTTTGGGCATAGCTGAAAGCGGGAAAGGCACCTCGGATGGTCAAAACAGGGAGAGAATCAGGTTTTTGAAAGATGAAATCTTGGATATTATTTTGAAAAATAGTGGCTTCTATTTCAAAAAAACGGTGGTCATAATGAACTGAAAGACTTGTATTAACAGCCCGTTCGGGTTTCAAATTCGGGTTTCCTTTTTCAAAACTTGCCGTACCGTGATGGACACCATTGCTGAAAAGCTCATTCACATTTGGATTGCGCCAAGCTGTACCTATGTTGAAACTTATTTTACCCTTTGTACCCAAATGATAAATAGCTCCTACCGAAGCAGAGACGTTGCCATAATCAAATTGCTTATTTTGCTCGCCATAACGCATACTGTCAACAGATAAATTTCGCTTATCGTAGCGAATACCTGCCTCTATTTCAAGCGGTGCTGGATATTTGCGCCACCTTTCAGTCCAATAAGCCCCGACAGTGGTCTGCTGATAATTGGGTATCAGAGCACCAGAGTAGGTATTATTGTCTTGAAAAAGCCCTTCAAAACCGCCACCACCGTGTAGATTTTTGAAAGGACGATGGTCCCAATCTGCTCTCAAACCTGCGGAAGGCAATTGAAAAGCAACTTCTGCTTTTTCAAATCCTACAGGAATTTTACCCCCCGGGCGATGGGCATCAAACTCCTGCCGCAAATTGTATTGAAAAAAACTTGTTAGAGCTAAGCGTCCAATGTCACCTGTTGGTATCATTGATTTCACTTTTAAAATATCGTGATTCACTATTTGAGCAGGCCGGCTAATATGATATGTAAAATTTGCTTTAGTAAGCGGTTTCCCTCGTTCAATCGCTTCTTTTAAATCTGTCAAATTACCAATATGACTTCCTTTTAAAATGCCGATTTTACTATAAAAATGGCTGTAAAACACTTCAAATTTGGTATCTTTTATTGAGAAACCCAACATAGCAGAGCCGTTCAATTCCTCTAAACCTGTATTTGCCAGAACATACTGAGGGGTCTGCAAAGAGCCACCTTTTTTACCCGTTCCTTGTACACGCCACGATACGCCCTTGTTTTTACCTTCTAACATAGCAGACAAAACGCCCATTCGCCCGTTTGAAAAGCCCACAAGATTGACTTCGACACCTAAGCCAGCCGTATCTCTCAACACTCTCGGCTCCACTAAAATAACGCCACCAATAGCTCCAACACCATATTTTATACCCGCTGCTCCTTTCACAACCGTTATGCGATTGGCAATAAAAGGGTCAATTTCGGGTGCATGGTCAAGCCCCCACTGTTGCCCCTCTTGACGGACGCCATTGTTGAAAATCAAAACACGGTCGGAATGTAAGCCTTGCACAACGGGTTTTGAAATCGTGGAACCTGTATTTAAAGAGGTAACGCCTGACAACGATTTGAGCATTTCACCCAAAGATTGTCCATTATTTTTATTTAAATCGGCATTTTCTAAAGCGGATTGTGCTTGGGTGTTGTCTAAGGCGACCCGTTTTTCTGTGACGACAACATTTTCTAAAAGTTTGTCTTCATGTTTCAACAAAAAGACCCCCTCAGTGTTGCCGTCAATTATAACCTTTTCCGTATGCTGCTGGCATTCTACGTGTGAAAACTCTAAAGTGTAAGACTGCCGACATAGCCCATCTATCGAAAAATTGCCGTTTTGGTCTGATATTGCGCCTCGCCCAAGTTCTTTTATAAGCACAGAAGCATAAGGTATAAAGGTATATGATTGCGCTTCTTTAATTTTACCTTTCAATATATAGTG
>JAYUQN010000629.1:0-3430 GCA_043756725.1 Saprospiraceae bacterium | reverse complement strand
CTGCCCGATGCTTTTCTAAGGCGTTGCGTTTATTATTTCATCCCGCCTTTCAATTATGGACGCATGGTCAATATTTTGAAATACCGTTTTTATGAAGTCAGCAAATTAGAAATTGATGCCGATAGCTCCCTTTTGATTGATAAAGCAGTCGAGGCTTATGAAAAAGCCCGAAAAAGGATTGAAGACAACAAAACGAGCAGTAAAAAAATATCCATGAGTGAGCTGATCGATTGGTTTCAAGCGATTAAAAAAACCACGGAATTGAGCGGAAATACACCTAAAGTAGCCGATTTTGTGAAAGAGATTCAAGAATTTATAGACGACAAACAGAAGTTTTTACCCTTGCAACAGGCTTTGTTTAAAAATTATGAAATGGCTAAAATTTTTGAAAAAGAAGTGAAAACCGATAAATAATGGTTAAAACGCCACAATTGCCGCTATTCGATTTTTTCCTCTCCTTGCAGGAATGGGAAAAACAACTCAATCAGCAATCGCTTACCCTAAGTGAATATGAGGCGATGGTCTATGCGCTTGATAATTGCCCTTTTCCTTTAGCTCATAAAGACGATTATTTGCGTTTGTGTAAATTTTTATGGTTCAAACCTTTTCATGATGATACCCAAATGAGGTCAAATACTGAGGGGGGTACTTTTGATAGATTATTCGAAAAATTTTGGGAAAATTTATTAGCCTACAATAATGCGAATGTTGAAATTAAACCACCCCCAAAACCTAAAGAAGATGAAAAATCCAATACCACAAACCGCACTTTGACCGCCGAGGAGTTGAAAGCACGAGAAGAGCAACAAAAAAAAGAATTGGAGGAACAAAAGCAGCAGGAAGCTATTTTATCTAAAAATGATAATGATTTGACATCCTATTGGGTAGATTTTTCACCTCCCAATACCGAAGGAAATAGCCTTAATGAGGACGTAGGTGAAACATTAGAACTTAAGCAAAATGAAAATAATGCCCATACTGCTAAACAAAATTTCACTTTTTTAGAAAAACACCAATTTCTGCCACTTGATTATCGGCGATTGTATCAGTTTTTAATGAGTATTCGGCGCATTGCTTTCGATGGCGGTCGCAGCGATGTGGACATGGACGCCTCTTTCAAACAACTGACGCAACAAGGCTATTTGATAGACCTTGCCTACAAACAACGAGCAAGACGCTGGTTGGGTGTTCATTTATTGATTGATGTGGGCGGCTCAATGGCGGCTTTTGAGCATATCGGGGATACCATAGCGGATATAATACAAGGCGATGCCATAGACAATGACAACGCTGTTGCTGATACTAAAAAAAGCCACGTCTGGTATTTTCACAATTGCCCGACCGATATTTTATATAAAAATAAAGATTTATATGATAGTGAAATTGTGGATAATTGGCTCGAAGTCTTGAAAAAACAAGCCCCTGCTCAAATCATTATTTTCAGCGATGCAGGCGCAGCAAGGCGCATGAGAAGCAGCGAAAGAATAAATGTCACCGCCGAGTTTTTAAAAAAAATAAATCACCATAGGGTGATTTGGATTAACCCTATTCCACAACACTATTGGACAGGTACATCGGCTTCGGCTATACAAAGGCGTATTAAAATGTTTGATGCCAGCGATGCCAATTTTGCTGTCGCTATGCAAAGTATCAAAGGAAAATAAAATGACCACAACGGATCCTAAAATAGAGCAATTTGCGACCCAATTCGATGCCGCCCACCTCGAATTGGCAACATTAGCAGCCTTTCCAATCGGTGTCACGGTGGATATGCTCTATCAGTTGTGGTACAATTTCAAAGATAGCATAGTGGGGCTGCCCATGATTGCCGTGTCAAATGTGCTGTTGTCTCCGCTATTTCGACCGATGGGCAATGGCATTTTTGAAATGGAAAAAGAGACGCGCGGGCAATTTCTTGAAAAAATACGGTCAGATACTGAGGGGGGGCAAAAGCTCTACATTTTAGCGCATTTCACCAAAGCATACACGCAAAACCGCTTGATGGGCGAACGCTATACGTCTTTCAGAGAAACCCTTTTGATGAATGCCGAGGCGACACTCGACCCTATGAAAACCTTGCAAACGGTGATTCAACGCTTGCAAACAAGTCAAAAAGAGAATAATCGCAGCGAAGTGATGCGTTTGAGAGATTTGATTGAGTTATTCGCTGTTCAAGAAAAAGGCATCGAGGACGTACACAATTCTACTTTTTACCCCATTTTGCAGTACAGTATTGCGCTCAAAGGAGCCTATATGAACGCCCCTACGGATCAGATAGAGCAAAAAATTGACGGTATAAAAGGCGCAACGATTAATCTTTTAAAAGAAAAAACGCCCAATGCCCAGATGGTTCAACTCCCCGCTTCTTTGGTGGGCAAAGGCATTTTACAGAAATTGGACGGTCAAAAAGAAGATAAAAAGGAGAAACAACAACAGATTTTAGCTTTAATCACAGGCGTAAATGACTATAAAAACCCTATCCCAAAACTGCAAGGGGCAATCAATGATGGTGAAAAAATTGAGAATTGGTTGAATCATAATTTTGCTACGCCCAATACAAATACTGTCTTAAAAACAAGCAAACTTTTCAACAAACAAGCGACAAGAGACGCTATTTTGAAAGATTTTCAGCATCAAGCTGCCCAAGCAAAAGAGAATGATTTTGTCTTTTTTAGTTTTTCGGGCTATGGGGTGGAGTTTGATGAAATACAAGCACCAGAAGCGCAAAATATGGGTCAATCTGCAAATATTACACAGAATATTTCTCAGCAAACAACTTCTTATGGACTGGATAGCCATGCAGAATTGAAAAACCGTATTCAAGAACTTGTATCTAAAGCAAAATTGGAAGAAGCTATTGAGGAATTTATTAAATGGGCAAGCGTTAGTAATAAGGATTTGAACAACCAACTTATCCTTATTAAAGCGCAATTAAATAGCTTAAAACGTCAAGAAAATTTAGGTTCTATAACCTCTTCAAATTTTTCACGGGATAGGTCGCAAATTTCAAATTCAATTTTATCTCTATTAGATGAAATAAAAGAACCCCAAAATCCAAATATTTCAGAAAAGAAAATCAAACGCTCCATGCTCTTGCCATTCGACGCTACAAGCAAAGACGGCACAACAAAAAATGGTATATGGGGACGTGACCTTTTAGAAACGGTGAAACAATATCCCCAAGTCAATTTTGTCTTTTTCTTAGATGGCTGCTATTGCTATTGCCTTTTTCCTGAAATCACGGACAATATGGTGGCGCTTATCAATTATACGGAAGGTGAAACGGGTATGGAAATGCCTTTTGATGGGGTGCATAATGGCGTTTTTACCCATTTTGCTTTTAAAACGTTGACGCTAAACCCTACAATCAGCTATATTAAATTGATTGAAACGGTGAATGCCGAAGTTTTAAGCAACAGCAATATCCAAC
>JAYUQN010000628.1:0-3433 GCA_043756725.1 Saprospiraceae bacterium | reverse complement strand
ATCAATATTCTATTTTTTTAGATAAAACCCTACTATTTAATGGACGTTAGCGAATATTCGTTACAAATTTGTGATTTTTTCGTCTAAACTTTGCGTTGCTAAAAGTGTTTAAGGTTTATATTTAAAACATAAAAAAAGCACATTTAACAATGCAAAATAACACATTAGAGCAAGAAGGTTTAGAAATTGCTACTTTAGGCGGCGGTTGTTTTTGGTGTACCGAAGCCGTTTATGAAGAACTCAAAGGGGTTGAAAAAGTGGTCAGTGGTTATATAGGCGGCTCTACAATTAACCCCACGTATAGAGATATTTGCACAGGTAAAACGGGTCATGCCGAAGTCGTCAATGTTTATTTTGACCCTAAAGTTGTGAGTTATGAGGATATTTTAAGAGTGTTTTTTCATACCCATGACCCGACAACGCTCAACAGACAAGGCAATGATGTGGGCACACAATACCGTTCCGCTATTTTTTATCACAACGAAGTGCAACATACATCTGCAAAAAAAATAATGGAAGAAATTGAAAAAATAGGCTTGTGGAATAATAAAATTGTCACAGAAGTTTCTAACTTTGTTCGTTTCTACCCCGCTGAAGATTATCATCAAACGTATTACAAACTGCATGGCAGCGAGCCGTATTGTTCTTTCGTTATCTCTCCAAAAATGGTGAAATTCCGAAAAGAATTTAAAGAAAGATTGAAATGACAATTTACAATTATCCATTGTCAGTTGTCCATTCTGATATAAAGATTTAATGTTTGATAATTAATTGGTTTTTAGTTGGAGGCGGTACAGATGTACTGCCTTTTTTTATATTTTTTCATTAAAATTATAAGATGTATGAAAAGCATCACTTTCGCCTTATTTTTAGGGGCTTCTGTTTCTTTCACCACGTGCCAAAAAGCACCTAAAGAAGATATTTGTGGCAACCCATTGCTGACCACAATTCAAAATTTTATGGTTTTTAAACACCCTTCTGGAGCTGTTTTTTACCGTGCTAAGTTTGCGATTGATGCCGACGGCTCGCCTCGGGCTTATGGGCCCAACGATACGGGTTTGGATTTTAATGAAAATGCAAAAAACAATGGGCAATGGGTGGGTGTGGTGACTGATGCCAGCGGTAAACCTATTATTCAAAAAGCAAGCGACCCCTATCCCGGGCTATATGTTTCACAGACCTCTTTGTATGATACACGCTATGATATCAGCGACACACGCCGCTATGTGGATGCTGAAAAAGTGCCCTATATTGTTTTGCCAATGGCATTGATGGTGCTTTCAAAAGCGGATATTGGCGATATGGCTTATGTTTTTTACCCTGCAACAAATAAAGGTAGTTATGCAATTGTGGCAGATGAAGGACCCGAAGGTTTGCTGGGAGAAGGCTCTATTTTTTTGGCTAAAACTTTAGGTATCGCTAATATTAGCCCCAGAGATGGGGGCTTGGAAGATGCAGCTATACAATATATTGTGTTTCCAAAATCGGGTATTGGCAATGGTAAACACCGCACGCTTACTGAAATTGACCAAATTGGGAAAGCCGAAATGCTAAAAATTGGGGGTGAAACAGCTGCTCTGAAATGTTTTTGAAAATTTACCCCCCCCTCAGTATTTTGAGATATTTCTTTTTATGCTGAAATCCGCTTACCTTTCACGGGACCCAAACGCCTTTCTGTCATATCTTCTAAATTTGTGCTGACTGAACTGTTTGCTTTTGCCGATATGAGTGCTGCATGGCGCAATTATAAAGATATTTTCAGCACCAGTAAAGATAAAGCTTTTAATCCTTTACCTGTGGGCAGCGTTGGGGCGGGCGTTCGGCTCAATGTGTTTGGCTATATGGTTGTCGAACCCTATATCGCTTTACCAATTGCACAGGGAGCCTCGAAGCAGTGGGTATTTGGATTTAATTTATTACCGGGGTGGTAAAATTTGAAAAAAATGCCTTCAATACGGAGGGGGGCTAAACAAAAACTTACCCTAAATCTGCGAACTAAATTAACTAAAAGGTCTTATAAACCGTTGCTTCAAGGCGGTAAAATTGTTAATAGAGTAATTTTTTACCTTTTTGTGACATAGATAAGTATTAAAAATATTACTTTTACACTCTTTTTTAGACTTTATGCTGACCTAATTCATTTTAAATCAATTTTTTGTTGCTCGTTGATAATTTTTTGAAGAGATAGGTGAGCATAAAGTCTATTTTTTTATAACCTATAAATGCGAATATTGAGTTTCCCAGATGGATTCCTTCGGAAAAAAAGTGCCGTTAGCATACGTTTCGCTTAAAATTTGAGGTAGTTTTATAATATTTATAGGCTCAAGTTGTCAAAATCTAAAAACCCGAAGGGTTTGAATGTGAATAACCCTTGATGAAATCGGGGGCAGGCGATAGAACTCTCGCTACAAACCCGAAGGGTTTGAATGTAAAGTATTTAGAGCATGTTTAAAAATTTAATTCTTAAAATTAATCAATAAACAGAATTATATATTTTTACTGGGTTTTATTGAGTACAAGACCAAATTATGTATTTTTAGCCAATAATTGGCAAATTGGCTAAAATTCAGATATTGGCTATTATTCTTTAATTATATTAAAAGTCAGAATTTTATTCTTATTTTATTGAAATAGTCAATTTATAATTTTTAAACATGCTCTTAAGCTGGACACTCACATTCAAACCCTTCGGGTTTGTGCAAAAACTGCCCCGCTACTACACCCCCCCGATAAAATCGGGGGTTATTCACGTTCAAACCCTTCGGGTTTTTAGATTTTGACAACTTGATCTCACAAATTTTACAAAACTACCCCAATTTTAAGCGAAACGTATGCGTTAGGTGCGGCATATTGGTAAGAAGTTGTATTGAAAACCTCTTATAGGGGCGTAGCCCCGAGATATTTTAAGTAATTTCGGGGCTATGCCCCTATTTGATGGCATTTTACATTATTTTCTACCAATATTTCGCACCTAACGGCGCTTTTTCAAACCCAATATGCGTATTAAAAAATTAAGTATTTTGAAAAGTATAGTTGACCAAATAAACGCTTTAATGCCTCTTGAAAATAAAGATTTATCTTTGATTTTCGATAAGATGAAACGCATAACCATCCCTGCGGGCTACAATTTATTAGAGATAGGCGATGTGGCTCAAAATGTATATTTTATTGAAAAGGGCGCTTTGCGGATTTATTGCATAGATAAAAAAGACAATAAGCAGATTTTTAACCTGTATTTTGATGGCGATTCTGTGACAGATTATGGTAGTTTTATTACCCAAAAACCGTCAAAATATTGCATCGAAAGCCTTGAAGAATGCCAGTTATTCTACTATTCTTTTGAAGATAGACAAGCCTTTGTGCAGGCGTCACCGAATCTCCAAAAAATATCGTGTTTGATTATTGAAAAGTTTTACCTTGATTTAAGAAATCG
>JAYUQN010000627.1:0-9589 GCA_043756725.1 Saprospiraceae bacterium | reverse complement strand
TTTTTTACAATAACCTTGTTAAAATGAACCACGTAGAGACGTTGCACTGCAACGTCTCTACAATTGCACACGAAAAATTACAGCAACAAAAAAATCGTTCTAAGTTTTTCTACTGTAACTATGAAAATGTTAGTGAAACATATTCGCCTATTTCTTAACAAGTTTAACCTTTTTTTAAGCAACAACCTCCTTTTTTAAGCGTTAAAAAAAGGAACGAGGCAAAAATTCGCAAATAAATCTATTTTTTAAATATATATTATTTTTCATTAACTTGTCTTGGCATAACTTTTGTTGAATGGAATAAATCAAATGATTTTTAATTGAGATATTTAGATAAAGTATTGAAAATCAATTTTTTACATAGAATTATCTTTTTTTAATCAAAAATATTTTTAGATTCCCCCCTTTTAAATTTGGAAATATCCTTAAAATTCCTGTAAACTTGTGAGAAATTTTTACAAACTTTTGAAAACTGCTATAAAATCAAACAAACTATTGTTTTCACAAACCGATTTAACATTGAAAAATCGCAAGGGATTTTGTGAAAGAGGAACATTCGCTATGATATTGCACACATTCCTTAACTCAAAACTATCAATCCCATGCTAAGACAAGGACAATACCTTAAGCAGCAACAGAAACTTTCTCCGCAGCAAATCCAATTGATGAAGCTGCTCCAATTGCCTACTACTGCAATAGAGCAACGCATTCAAGAGGAGCTTGAAGCAAATCCTGTACTCGAAACGGGCGATGAATATGAAGAGCCTGCGAGTCAAACAGAATCGGATGTCGCCGAAGACAATTTTAATGAAGAAGCTACCGACGATTTTAGAGAAGAGGAAGAAGTGCCTATCCGTGAGGAAGAATATGAATTAGATGACTACCTTGAACGCTATATGGAAGACGACCCTTCTGTTTATAAAACTAAAAGCGAAGGACAAGGGGGCGACGAAGAAGAAAAAACAGTCCCTATTGCAGTAGAAGATAGTTTTCACGAATATTTAGAACAACAATTGGGCTTGCTCGATCTAAAAGGCGAACGTGAAATAATTGTTGCACTCCAAATAATTGGCTCCATTGATGATGATGGTTACCTGCGCCGTGAGCCAGAAGCTATTTGTGATGATTTGCTTTTTTCTCTAAATATTGAAACCGATGTGCGTGAAATTCAACGCATTTTGGAAAAAATACAGCGTTTTGACCCGCCAGGCATCGGGGCAAAAGATTTGCAAGAATGTTTGTTGTTACAGATTCGCGCAAAATTGGAAAATGAAAACCTTGATGATGAAGGTATCAGAAATCTACGCATTGCTGCCCGCATCATCCATGAGTTTTTTGATGAGTTTACGAAAAAGCACTACCCGCGCATGCAACGGCAATTGGGTTGCACGGAAGACCAATTGAAGGCTTCAATGGATGAAATTTTGAAATTGAATCCTAAACCAGCCAGTGGTCATACGAGTAATTCTGAACGCAATAGCCAATACATTGTGCCTGATTTTATCATTGAAAATCGGGATGGACGCTTGGAATTGACGGTGGATAGCCGCAACGTACCCGACTTGCGTATCAGTGAGCATTATAAAGAAATGCTGAAAGCCTATAAAAATGCTCGGGATGGAAGACGTAGTGACCGTATGCAGAAAGAGGCTGTTATGTTTATCAAACAGAAAATTGATTCTGCTAAATGGTTTATTGATGCTATTCGTCAGCGGGAGCAAACAATGTTTAAAACCATGTATGCTATTTTGCAATATCAGTACGAATTTTTCTTAACGGGTGATGCCAATCGGTTGAAACCGATGATTTTGAAAGATATTGCCGATGTGACAAGTTTGGACATTTCAACTGTTTCAAGGGTTGCCAATTCAAAATATGTGCAAACCGAATATGGCACAAAACGGTTGAAAGATTTCTTTTCAGAATCGTTGCAAACCAGTGATGGTGATGAAGTATCCACCTTAGAAGTGAAAAATATTTTGACAACTATTATTACGGCTGAAAGCAAGCGCAAACCGCTCTCAGATGAAAAACTGAAAAGTATGCTTCAGAAGAAGGGGTATAATATTGCCCGCAGAACGGTTGCAAAATACCGTGAGCAACTGAATATACCTGTTGCGCGTTTGCGTAAAGAATTGTAAAAATTTAGATTTTAATAAAATAGTTGTATAATAGCGGATAAGTGGCGTAAAAGCGGCTTATCCGCTTTGTTTTTTGTCGTATATTTGTTTTTGTTAAACAAATACCTTTGGAGAAGGTTTTATTGAAATAACTCTTGACTCATGAAAGCATAGAACGCTAAACTTTTTATGAAACAGTTCTAATAATTTGAATTTTTTAAGCATCATCATACAATGACAACCAAACCTTCTTTTTTCTTAGATAAAACCTACAATCCCCTCTTACAGGCGGCTTATGCTTTGGGTTTTGCAGCTACGTGTATGCTTTTTGTCCAGATACTAAAATGGTCGGGAGTAATGGTTCTCAATAACCGTTTTTATTGGATCATAGCAGGCACTGCCATTTTATCTTATGCGCTTTTCAACAGCATATTAAGCCTTTCGTCAAAAGATATGAACAAGTATTGGGCTTATTCCACGGGCAGTTATGCCGTTTTGATGGTAAGCTGTGGTGGTTTAGCTTATCTTTTTTCATCAATGACCATTACCCAAGCAGGCTCTTTTCGGTGGATATTTATGGTTTTAACTTTCGGTTATTTGTTATTTCTTTCTATGATGCGTTTCATGCGTAAAATAGTCAATATTGCTCAAAAGGAAGATGATAATTGGGTGAAAAGGATGAAATAATTAGGAATTACTGGTAACTTCGGAAATCTCTAAACTGTGCAAAAAAGCCCGTTAGGGGTGAAATATTGGTAATATTAGCGAACAAACCGTCCTTACAAGCCCCTTTAGGTGTGAAATAGCATGAGATTACACCCCTAAAGGGGCTTTTTAAAAGGCTTTTTCATACTTTATTACCAATATTTCACCCCTAACGGGGCTTTTTTGCACAGTTTAGAGATTTCCGAAGTTACCAGGAATTAGGAATTAACGAGGAGTTCTACTTGCCATTTTATTCATTGCCCTCTTTCATCGTGATTCTTCTGTGATTTTTGACTATTAGCTTTGCCTTATTAAAAAAATAAAATCCATTTAAAATTTAACATCAATGAAAATTCTTATTTTTTCTATTCTTTCCATCGTTTTAGCATGCAACGCTACCCCCCCTCAGTATATGAGTAAGAATGAGATGAAAAAAGACAGTTTATTAATCATGGAAGGGGATACCCTAAAAAAAATTGTGAAAACCGAATCAGAATGGCGTTCCCAACTCAAAGGCGAATCCTTTAATGTTTTACGTAAAGCAGGCACTGAAAGGGCTTTTTCAGGCAAATACTGGGATAATCACGAAAAGGGCATATACAATTGTGCGGGTTGTGGTTTATCCCTTTTCAGCAGTGATACCAAATTTGAATCGGGTACTGGCTGGCCCTCTTTTTATCAACCGATTAAAAAATCGCATGTTATTGAGCACAGAGATGTAAGCTATGGCATGGTGCGCGTTGAGGTTGTGTGTGCGCGTTGCGATGGTCATTTAGGTCATGTTTTTGATGATGGACCCAATCCTACAGGTTTGCGGTATTGCATGAACTCTGCGTCTTTGGAGTTTGTAAAACAGTAATGCACGTATCACGGACTTTAGTCCAATTCCATTAAGCTAAGGATTTATTGTTCGATTTATCGGGGTTTATGTAGAGACGTTGCAGTGCAACGTCTTGGGTTTCGCTAGTTTTTCACCACAAGCAAGACGTTGCAGTGCAACGTCTCTACATAAACCTTGGGTATAAATCCTTAGCTTAATGGCATTGGACTTTAGTCCTGTTCGTTACACACATTCTATTTTTTTCGTCATATTTGTGCAGAGCACCGATATGATGGAAAAAAGATGTATGCAACGCTTGCTACGACAAAAAAGTAAAAAGGCTTGCTCCTGATAGGGAGCAAGCCTTAATAGTTCAAGTTTATATAATTTGTTCTAAAACGATGTTGTAAAATTTTTCACATAGGTACAGTTCTAATTTTGTCTTTAATGGATTGAATCAACATCGGCGATGCTTTGCGACGGTGAACATTGTTTTTTAGGAGATCTCGAAAGTTTTGCTCATTTTGAAGGGCTTCTGTCATGGCTGGATTTTTGGAAATTTCCTGCTGAAAATTGACTGCATCCTCCTGCGTCATAGCGCGGTCGAGGTACAAGTTGACGCGCTGAAACACATCCTGATTTGGTTTATGATCTCTCATTTGAAAAAGTGTGAGCTTTGTACCGCTTGCGCTGTACCGATGCGCTTACGGTGGTTAATAAAAAAATTATATCGTTGGTCAGTATGTCTAATTAATGGATAGATTACAATGGACAATGGATAATATTTTGAAGTTGATATCAACATATTGTGCATTGTCAATTGTCCGTTGTAATCTGTCCGTTGTCTGTTTGTGTTTTACCAAAGCCAAGAGAATTGGCGTAAATATGTAATTTTTGTTTTAATAGACCTCTTGCTCTTGCTAAACGAGACCGCACAGTTCCGATGGGTATATCAAAAATAGCGGCTAATTCATCATATTGAAACTCTTCAACGTAGCAAAGGAGCAAAATGGTTCGATAATCTATGGGCAATTCGTTGATAGCTGTCATCACTTCATCGCCCATCATATTGCCAAAAATTTCTGTTCGTAAATCTGTATAGGAGGTCAAAGGTGAATCTTCTTCATCGTGATAGGTAATTATCTCTTCATAATCAATTTGACTTCCTCTTCTTTTCTTACGTTTATACTCGTTGATAAACGTGTTTTTCATTATTCTAAACAACCACGCCTTAGAATTAGTTCCCTTCTCATAACTTTCTGCGGCTTTATAAGCTTTCATAAAAGTATCCTGCACCAAATCCTCCACGTCATTTTCATCTTGCGTGAGATAGTAGGCGAAGTTTGTGAGCGCATCTGCATGAGGCAAAAACTCTTCTTCAAATATTTTATCGTGGTTTTTCATGTCATTTTTTTACTGAGACGAAGAGCAAAGGTACTATTTAAAATTAAAGTTGTACGTCAAGACATTCCAAAATTTGTGCGTTTATTTTTTCACATTTTGAACAGCGACTCATAACCGACTCCCCCTATAACTGACTTTAAAGGCTTAGAAATAGTATTGCTGTGGTAATCCCAAGAATAAAAGTAACGATGAACACGGTAAGATTTAATTTGTTGGTCGTAAGCAAAACGATTATACAGACGAAACAGACGGTTAACTGTCACGATTTGACCATTTGAAAAAACATATTTAGGGTTAATATCGCTTCCTTTCATCGGCAACATGCCCAAATAGGTAGGACGCAAACTATAAGATACAAGCGGCGTAAAGGCTTCATAATTGAAATGCTTCCTCTCACTAATCTGTTTTTGAATGAAACCACCCGCATTGAGGGACAAATTTACTTGATAACCCATTAAATTATTACTTGGCAAATTATAGGCACGTACATCAAAAGTTAAAGTAGCTGCTCCACCCACATAGCGATTCCATCCTTCTTGATTATAAGTATTCAAAATAGAATAATAGGTATAATTGAATTGGATATTATTGATACCCATGCCTGATAATGCACCCTTGGGCTTAGGGCGCGTCTTGGGTTTTGCTGTACCAAATGCGGCGGATATGGTCATGCGTGAAATATAATCACCATTAATATTCTCAAATCCTATCCTCAAAGTAGGTGCGAAACCTTGATATTTTAAAGGAGAATGGGCTTCATCACGCACCGTCATAAAGGGTAAACCTACCCCTAAGAAAAAATATTTCTCACGAGGCGGTTTAATATCTTGAGCCGATAAAAAAATATAGCTTATTAAAAAATAGCATAGTAAAAATTGTCTTTTCATAAAACAAAATTTTATAATTCGAGTAAAATACCTAATAAAGTTTTAATAGTTTCAGAAAAATAATGATAATTTAAAAAGAATTAAATTGAGGTCTATCGGTTTGAAAAAAATAAGCTACCTTTGTGTGAAAGTTACACTAATTTAAAAAATGTATCTTTCCTTCTAATACCATAGTAAAATAAAGATATTTCATCCTTTTTATAGCGCAGAGCAAAAAGCCTTGTTTAATACTGAGGGGGTAAAATTAATTCGTTTCAATCATTTTTTAAGCGTATAATATCAATGACGGCTCTTTTAGAATCTAATCCAACCGCAACCATGAACGTAGAGGATCGCAAAAATACAAAAATTGTTGCAACGGTAGGACCTGCTTGTAGCGATTATAACCAATTATTGGAATTGGCTAAAGCAGGAGTAAATATTTTTCGCCTCAACTTTTCACATAGTGACCACAGCGTTCATCTTCAAGTGATTGAAAACATCACCGCCATCAATGAAAAATATGGTCTTCATTTGGGTATTCTTGCTGATTTACAAGGACCCAAACTGCGTGTAGGGGTTATTGAAAACAATGCGCTTGAACTCAAAGAAGGGGATATCGTCACCTTTGTGAACGAAGAATGTATCGGTACTAAGGAAAAAATCTATATGTCCTATCAAAAATTTGCAGCCGATGTAGAACCCGGTGAAAAGGTCTTACTTGACGATGGCAAATTTGTTTTTGAGGTTGTTGAAACCGATAAAATAGGAACTGTGAAATTGAAAGTTATTTATGGCGGTATTTTATCCAGTAAAAAAGGCGTGAATCTGCCTGATACCAAAACATCTTTACCCTGCTTGACCGAAAAAGACTTGCGTGATTTAGATTTTATCCTCACACAACCTGTCAATTGGATTGCTTTGTCTTTTGTACGTCGGGCTGAAGATATAATGGACTTACGCCAGCGCATAGAAGCTGTCAGACACAATGCGCTTATTTGCGCTAAAATTGAAAAACCTGAAGCGATTGACAACTTAGATGCCATCATCAAAGCCACCAATGCGGTTATGGTCGCAAGGGGTGATTTAGGTGTCGAATTTCCAATTGAAAAATTACCGCTTATTCAAAAAGAAATCGTTTCAAAATGTATTCAACGGGCGCGTCCCGTCATTGTGGCAACCCAGATGATGGAAAGCATGATACAAAACCCCAGCCCAACCCGTGCAGAAGTGCTCGACGTTGCTAATGCCGTCATGGATGGTGCTGATGCCGTGATGCTGAGTGCTGAAACTTCGGTCGGTAAATATCCGATTGAAACGGTTAAATCCATGACCCGCATCATTTTAGAAATAGAAAAAGCACCCGTTCGTTTCAAACGCCCTGAGCCAAGCGATAAGTCTGGTATTTTTGTACATGATGTTATCTGCCTCAATGCCGCTAAAGTGGCAGAGGACTTGAAAGCTAAAGCCATTATTGGTTTCACTTCATCGGGCTACACGGCTTTTAAAGTGTCGAGTTACCGCCCTCATTGTGAAATATTTATGTTTTCTGATAAACCGTCTATGTTGAGTACCTTGAATTTGGTTTGGGGAGTCAGATGTTTTTACTATGATAAATATACAACAACGGATGAAACCGTAGAAGATACTATTTCAATTTTGAAAGAAGCAGGAAAGGTGAAAAAAGGCAATATCATCGTCAATACTGGCTCAATGCCTTTACATAAAAGGTTGAGAACCAATATGATTAAGGTGACTGTGGTAGAATAATATTTTCGAAATTATCTATTTTTTGAGCAAGCTCACATTTAGGAAATTTTGGGAAGTTTCAAAATTTCCTAAATGTTGATAACTTTTTTTGCCACAATTTTACCTTCCTAAATTATTCTAATCTGGCTCAAACGCGTTCTAAAACCACAGCATAACCCTGTCCAACTCCAATACACATGGTTGCCAGTGCATATCGTTTGTTTTGCTTGTGTAATTCGATAACAGCCGATTGGATAATGCGTGTACCCGACATTCCGAGTGGATGCCCCAAAGCAATTGCCCCACCATTGGGATTAATGCGAGAATCGTCATCATCCAAACCCCAGACCCGAATACACGCTAAGGCTTGTGCGGCAAAGGCTTCGTTGAGTTCAATAATGTCCATATAAGCCATGTTTAAACCTGCTTTTTCTAAGGCTTTATGACTGGCTGCAACGGGTCCAATACCCATAATACGAGGTTCTACACCGACTACGGCTGATGAAACAATGCGGGCTTTTGGCGTCAAATTATACTTTTTCACCGCTTCTTCTGAGGCTAAATACATCGCAGCAGCACCGTCATTCAAACCCGAAGCATTACCTGCTGTTACGGAACCCCCTTCTTTTTTAAAAGCAGGTTTCAAGGTTGCTAATTTTTCTCTCGAAGTATTAGGTTTAATGAATTCATCGTTTTCAAAAACCGTATTTTCTCCTTTTTTTACCGAAATACTGAGGGGGGTAATTTCTTCTGAAAAACGACCCGCGTTTTGGGCTTGAGCCGCTTTCCATTGCGAACGATAAGCAAAAAGGTCTTGGTCTTCACGACTAATACCGTATTGATCTACTAAGTTTTCAGCCGTTTTACCCATTGCTTCTGTACCATACATTTTATCCATCAATGGATTGATGAAACGCCAACCGAAACTTGAATCAAACATTTGGGCATCTATACCAAAAGGTTTTGAGGCTTTTGAAATCACCCAGGGTCCACGTGTCATGTTTTCAACGCCTCCCGCTATCATTATATCGCTATCACCTACTTGGATGGCTCTCGCTGCTTGAACCACTGCCGACATACCCGAAGCACACAAACGGTTCACTGTTTCACCCGACACTGAGGGGGGTAAACCCGCCAACAATAATGCCATTCGAGCCACATTGCGGTTATCATCTCCTGCTTGATTTACGCAGCCGAGTATGACATCGCCAATCATATCAACAGGGATTTGGGGATTGCGTTTCACCAATTCAGCAATAACGTGCGCTGCTAAATCATCGGCACGAACAGTGGACAAACTTCCACCAAAACTACCGATGGGTGAGCGTATGGCATCTATAATATAGGCTTGTTTCATGATTTTTATTTTAGTTTAATCCTATTTTAAGGATACTTGTTTAGTAAATCTTTTATCTCGAGTACAAATTTTTCTAAAAAAAGTTTACTGCTTTGGTAAAGTAATACTTAGAACCTTATCTACTAACTTTTCACTTAAACCCAAAGAATTTTGGGGCTTAAAAAGCGCTGAAAGTTGCTTTTTCGTAAAATATTGCTTAATTTTCTCCTCTTTTAAAAGATAATCCAACAAATGCACGTCTTGTTTCAAAGCAGCGTTACAAGCTCTTTCAACAAATTGATGCGCTTCTGTTTTACCAATTTTATCAGCTAAAGCGAGTGAAACATTTTCGGCATAAATCAAACCTTTGGTGCGTTCAAGGTTTTGAAGCATACGGGTTTTATCCACTTCCAAACCGTTTGTTATTTGAACAGCTTGGTGCAATGCCCCTGCCGTGAGTTTTATAATATCCGCTAAGGTTTCCCATTCCGCATGCCATTTTCCTGCGGCACGTTCGTAGTCTTGCGTCATACAACTGAGCATAGTTGCCACTAAATTTGGCACACGTTGCGCATTTGCCAATATCGCT